>NZ_LZMJ01000033.1:0-36459 GCF_001665495.1 Rhodococcus sp. 852002-51564_SCH6189132-a | reverse complement strand
CGCCTCGGCCAACACACCCAACTCCACCAACTCGCGCGGCCCGAACTGCTCTGCCGACGCCTTGTATCCCAACTTCAAACCCTGAGCCACAGATTCCTCCGACCGTTCGCGTTCCGATGTCCCCGAGTATGCCCACCGGACGCTCGTCGTCGGTCGAGACCGACGTTGTGTTCGAAATTCACCGAAGAATCGCACACAACACCGGTCTCGACAGGTCACCCGAGGGCACCGGCGCGGTGCAACGCGCGTCGCACCCTTTCGACGAGGACTCGAGGTCGCCGATACAGCAGGTCGGCGCCGACACGCACCACGGTCCAACCGAGCTCCGACAGCAACGCATAGCGGTCGATGTCGATGGTCCGCTGTACTCGATCGGTCCAGTGCTGCGCACCGTCGTACTCGACGAGGACCCTCCACTGCTTCCAGCCCATGTCCGCGCGTGCCACGAACCGCCCACCGTCGTAGATCTCGATCTGCGTCTCCGGCACGGGCAGACCGGACCGGACGATCAGCAGCCGCGTGTGCGTCTCCGGTGGTGACGCGGCACCTCCGTCGACGAGTTCGAGAACCTTCCGTACGGACGCGAGGTGCCGAGCGCCCTTGTTCCGAGCGGCCACCGCTTCGATCTCGTGGACCTTCGTTCCGGTCGCATTGCAGAGCGCGTCCACCATTTCGACGCACCGATCGAGGTCCGCACCGCGCGCGAGGTCGAAGGCCGTTCGGGCCGGTATCGTCACCGTCATTCCGTCGACGACGCAGGATTCGATGTCGTCGACGCTGCGAACGATGATGCCCGGCGTCGAGTGCAGTTTTCCGGGTCGCACCATCTCCGCCGGCAACGACGCGTCGAGCCAACGGGTCCCGTGCACGGCGGCTGCGGATGGTCCGGCCAGTACCCCGGCGCCTCCGGTCCACAACCAGGCGGCCTTCGCGCGTAGCAGCGCGGTCGCTTCGACTCCCGGAGCGACGTACACATTGCGATGAAGCTTCACGAAGTGGTGCCGAAGTTGATACCGCGTCACCGATCCGGCCGCCAGTGCATCGGTGCCGGCGAACGGTTCGTGGAAGTCGACCATGAGCGCGAGCGTGCCCGGTCTCCTGCGTTCCCGGTACCCCGAATCCGCCGTCTGTGGAGAACTTTCGACGTTATCCCCAGACGCGCCGAATCGAGACCGGTGTTGTTGTCGATTTCTCGCGAGTTATCGACAACAACACCGGTCTCGACCAACGATCACGCGGCGCGGACCCGCGCCAATCCCCATTCGCGGGCCAGCAGTTCGTAGGAACGCAGACGGTCCTCGTGGCCGTGGGTGACCGAGGTGACGACGAGTTCGTCGGCGTCCGTCACTCGGCGGAGGGTGTCGAGACGCTCCGCCACCGAGCTCGGCGCCCCCACGAACTGGGTGACGATACGGTCGTCGACGAGGGCTCGCTCCTCGTCGGTCAGCGGCGGGGTGGTCTCCGGGTCCGGGTACGGGATCGCGCCGTGGCCCGAGCGGATGCTGTGCGTCCAATGCCCGTAGGTCGACGCCAGTTCGCGTGCGGTGGCGTCGTCGTCGGCGACCACCGCGTCGGCCGAGACCACCACGTAGGGCTTCCTCAGGATCGGCGACGGACGGAACGCTGCCCGGTACGCCTCGACCGCTTCGACTGTCGTGCCCGGGTGGACGTGCTCACGGCGACGTCCTGTGGGCGGGAGCCATCGGAATGGGCCTTTCGGGAATGCGGGGTGTGGGAAAGCGAGGGTGCAGACGTGGGTCCCGGCGGTAGCACCCGCACCCGCGTACGGGGGGTTGCTGCGACGTCGTAGAGCCAGGTCTCTCGGTCGCTCTGGATGGTCGCGCCTCAAGCTACGGAGTGCGGCACGCCGCGGAAGTGCTTTCTCTCACTGTGACGGAAATCCGTTCCTCGTCGAGACCGATGTCGATGTCGACGCGGTGCCCCGGCATCGACGACAAGGCCGGTTCGGTACGCCGTAGACTCGCCTCGGTGACCCCGCTCGAACTCTTCCTCGTCGCATTGGCCGGACTGGGCGCCGGAGCGATCAACTCCCTCGTCGGATCCGGCACTCTCATCACCTTCCCGACGCTCGTCGCGTTCGGTGTGCCCCCGGTGACCGCGACGATGTCCAACGCGATCGGCCTGGTCGCTGGAGGTGTGTCAGGCACCTGGGGGTATCGGCGCGAGCTGCGCGGGCAATGGGAGCGGCTGCGATGGCAGATCCCGGCGTCGTTCTGCGGGGCACTGGTAGGAGCGTGGCTCCTGCTCCACCTGCCTGAGACCGTCTTCGAGACGGTCGTACCCATCCTGCTCCTCCTGGCCCTTACCCTCGTCGTGTTCCAGCCGAAGATCCAGGCGTGGGTGGCCCGCAGAACCGGCGGCGACGCCGACGGCCACCTCGGACCGGTGCGGATGACACTGCTCGTCGTCGGCACTTTCGCCGTCGGCATCTACGGCGGCTATTTCACGGCGGCGCAGGGCATTCTGCTCATGGGTTTGTTCGGAGCGTTGCTGCACGACCACATCCAGCGACAGAACGCGGTGAAGAATCTGCTGTCGCTGGTGGTGAACGTCGTGGCCGCGTGCGCGTACATCCTGGTGGCGTTCGACCGGATCGACTGGACCGTGGCCGCACTGATCGCGGTGGGTTCTTTGATCGGTGGCTATCTCGGTTCCCACTACGGCCGGCGCCTGTCGCCGGTCGCGCTGCGGGCGGTGATCGTCGTGGTGGGGCTGATCGGGCTTTACCGACTGCTCGCCTGACGCACCACTTTCCGGAATTCGCCTCTGCCGGGGTTGTCCGCAGCGTTACGAGAAGAACAGGTATCAATTCGATTTCAGAGAAATGGGAATCCCCGCCACCACGAGAGTTGCCGACTCACTGGCCTCGGCGACCCGCGCATTGAGCCGACCCAGCATGTCGCGGAACAACCGCCCCGACGCACTCGCCGGCACCACACCACTGCCCACCTCGTTGCTGACCGCGACCACGGGAACCCGGGCCTGCCGCCACGCATCGAGGAGATCGTCGATGTCGGCGTCGACGGCAGCGGAATTCTTTGTGTTCCACACGTCGTGGAGGTCGAGTCGTGCCGTGAGCCAGGTTCCGAGACAGTCGACGAGCAGGGGTTCGTCCGCGTCCCGCAATACCTTCGCCACGTCCGGGGTCTCGATCGTCGACCACGATTTCGGTCGTCTCTCCCGATGCAGTGCAACACGTTCCGCCCACTCCGCGTCACCCTCTCGTGTCCCGCCGGTGGCGACGTAGGTGACGGACGGGCAGGACGCGAGTAGTTCCTCGGCGTGCCGCGACTTGCCCGACCGCACTCCCCCGAGAACCAGCGTCCGATGCGGCACGACCGGAGTCCCTTCACCCACGTAGACCACCTCACCGTCACGACCGGGACGAGCATCCACCTGCTGCAGACGATTCCGCAGTTCGTCGATGGGCGGATTGTGGTGACCCAGATGCACTGCGACCACCTCGGTGTTCTCGGTGACGGCACCGACACCGCGCAGACCATCCACCATCGCGCCGAACTCGGGCAGGCCGAGGTGACCCTCGGACAATTCGGAACGGTCGCCGAAGGTTTCCTCGAGGAATACCGCGTCGAACCGGGCGTCGCGCACGGCCTCGAACCACTCGGCGAGCCACATCCCGGTGTCGCACGCCCACAGCAACCGCGACCCGCCGGGGCCCGACAGGTCGTACAGCACCGCGTCGCCGTCGCGGAAGACCTTGTGCCGTGCGGGAAGAACGCGCACCGAGTAGTCGCCGACGGTGAGCGAGTCCCCCGGCTCGACCGGCACGAAACGCACCGGCGCGTCGGGAGCCACCCAGGGTCTACAGGTGTCGAGCGCGTCGGCGGGACCTATCACATCGAGTTCGACGCCGGCGGCCACCCACGACCGGAACAACAATGCCTGCGGGCCCAGATGATCTGCATGGGCGTGGGTCAGGAGGATATGCCGCACCTGCGCCAGCGACCTGCCGTGCCGCACGGCCGCGCGGGGCGCCTCCGGACCGCAGTCGAGCATCAGCACATCGTCGACGAGTGCCGCGGTCTGCCCGCGGATCTCGCCGCGACGGGCGGCATCCGCGCAGGATGCACACGTGCAGAACGGGTTCGGCCACCCGTCCGCCGCGCCGGTTCCCAGGAGCACGACCTCCATCAGCGGTCCTTCGTGCTGTCGCGGAGCGGGAGGACGGCGCGACCCGCCGGGCGGTCGAGGATCTCGACGCGGGCGCCGTAGACCTGCGCGATGCGTTCGGCGGTGAGGACGTCGTCGGGCGCTCCGTCGGCGACGACGTGCCCGCGATCGAGCAGTACGAGCCGTTCCCCGTATTGGGCGGCGGAGGTCAGGTCGTGCATCGCGGCGATGACGGTGAGGTCGCCTTCGGTGCGCATCGAATCGACGAGTTCGAGTACCTGCTGCTGGTGTCCGATGTCGAGTGCGCTGGTGGGTTCGTCGAGGAGCAGCACCCGCGGTTGCTGGGCGAGAGCGCGTGCGAGCACGACGCGCTGCAGCTCACCGCCGGACAGTTCGGTCGCGAGTCGCGGTGCGAACGCTTCGAGCTCGAGCCGTTCTACGATCCGGTCCACCACCTCGCGGTCGTGCGCGGTCTCGGATCCGAAGCGCGGGATGTGCGGGGTGCGGCCGAGATGGATCAGTTCCCTGACGGTGACACCTTCCGGCACCACGGGGCGTTGCGGCATCAGCGCGACCGCGCGTGCCATGTCCCGACGTCCGGCGCGCCCCGGCACGATGTCGGCGACCTGCAGGTGACCGGTGGCCGGCACGAGCCCGGCGAGGACGTGCAGCAGGGTGGTCTTGCCCGACCCGTTGGGTCCGACCAGCGATACCCAGGAACCGGCGGTGACGTTCAGGTCGACGCGGTGAAGCACCTCGATGCCGCCGCGTTCGGCGCCGAGTTGCCGGCACGACACCGTCACGGTCCCGGTGGGGAGAACATCGCTCTTCATCGGACACCTCGGCTCCGTCTGAGCACGACGAGGAAGAAGGGCGCCCCGATCGCCGCGGTGACGACACCGATCGGCAGTTCGGCGGGCGACATGACGGTGCGGGCCAGGACGTCCGCGAGGACGAGGAAGGACGCACCCACCAGCAGCGACAGCGGCAGCAGGAGACGGTGGCCGGGTCCGGCGAGCAGCCGGACCGCGTGGGGGACGACGATGCCGACGAACCCGATGAGACCGCTCGCCGAGACGACGGCCGCGGTTCCGAGGGTCGCGACGCAGACGAGCAGCAGCCGCACGCGCGCCGGGTTGATCCCGAGGCTCGCGGCTTCGACGTCGCCGACCGCCATGACATCGAGTGTGCGCCGATGCAGCGCGATGATCGCGACGGTGACCACGACGTACGGCAGGACCACGACGACGTCGGACCAACCGTCGGTGGACAGGCGGCCGAGCATCCACGAGTACACCTGCCGCAGGGTGTCGTCGTGCAGCTGCATGAAGAACGTCTGGATCGCGTTGGCGAAGGCCGCGACGGCGACACCGGCGAGGATGATGACGACTTCCGAGCGGCTGCCGCCGACGGTGCGGCCGAGCGAATACGTCGCGCCGACGGCGAGCAGGCCCCCGGCGAAGGCCGCGATCGGGACACCGGCGAACCCGGCCGCGCCGCCCACGACGATGGCGAGGGTGGCACCGAGACCGGCGCCGCTGGAGACCCCGAGCAGATAGGGATCGGCGAGCGGATTGCGGAAGACCCCTTGGTAGGCCGCACCGGCGATGGCCAGCATCGCACCGACCAGCACCCCGAGCACGACGCGCGGCATCCGGATGTTCCACAGGATCGCCTGCTGACGCGTGCTCAACCCGGAGTCGACGTCGACGAGCGGCAGGCGGTCGGCGATGTCGAGCAGCACCCCGCCCGGGGTGAGACCGGCGGGCCCGACGAGGATCCCGACCAGCATCGCGGCGAACAGGGCGAGCACTGCGCCGGTCAGCACGAGCACGTTGCGCGGCGGTACCCGCGCACCACCGGGTGGCAGTGCGCGGGTGTTGCCTCGCGACACGGAGATCAAGGCGTGGGCTGGACCGCGGGGATGGTGCCGACGATCCGGGCGACCTCACGCATCAGGTCCACGACGCGCGGCCCCCAGCGACTGGCGATGTCCTCGTCGAGGACGTAGACCTGGCCGTCCCGGACAGCGGTGAGCTCGCCCCATCCGGCACGTTCCGCGACGACCTCGGGCGTGACGCCGCAGCACTGGCCGTCGGCCAGGAAGATCACGTCGGGGTTCTGTTCGAGGACGTACTCGGCGGACAGCTGCGGGTAGCCGTCGCCGCCGGTCGCGATCGAGGTCAGCCCCAGCATCGAGTAGATCTCGCCGATGTAGGTGTCGTCGGTGACGGTGTAGAAGGTGTTGTCGAGCTCGTGGTAGTAGGTCAGCGGGGTCTCCCGTTCGGGGAGGCCGGCGAGAATCTCGTCGATGTCCGTCTTCATCTGCGCCACAAGTTCGGCGGCGTCGCCGACGTGTCCGGTGACGGCTCCCAGCTGCTCGATCTGGGCGTAGGTGTCGTCCAGGTTCTCGGCCGCGGGAAGGATCAGCGTCTCGACACCGGCCTGTTCGAGTCCCGCAACGAGATCGGCGGTATCGGCGTTGGCGACGACCAGGTCGGGTTCGTAACCGAGGATCGCCTCGACGTTGGGGGTGTACCCCGACAGATCGGTGACGGGCGCGTCGGCCGGATAATCGGATCGGTCGTCGACCGCGACCACCTGGTCGCCGGCACCGACGGCGTAGAGCATCTCCGTGCTGGTGGGGCTCAGCGACACGATGGCCTGCGGGACGTCCGCGGAGGTGGTGTCGGTGTCACCGGACGGTGACGAATCGTCGCTGCTCGAGCACCCTGCGGCGAGGAGCGCGAAAGCGGTCAGTCCGGCGGCGAGCAGCCGTCGGTGGTTGTCGAGTGGCACAGCCATCCTCCGTTGTTCGGAGGACGAAAACAGCACGGCTGCAACAGGTGGTTGCGGCACGCCACCGTCCTTCGTCCGAGGACCAGTACGTACGGACCCTCCGCGCCGGCCGACCTGGCTCACCCCGTATCGGGACTTACAGTTGCGGGACAGCGCCGGAATCTCACCGGCTTCACCGAAAACGCAGCGGGTGCCCTACCGGATCGGCAGGACACCCGCAGCGTAGCTCACGGCGTCCCAGGTCAGGACAGCGCCTGCTGGAGATCCTCGAGCAGATCCTCGGGATCCTCGAGGCCCACGGACAGTCGCACCACGCCGTCGGACAAACCGATCGCGGCCCGGCCCTCCGGTCCCATCGCCCGGTGGGTGGTGGTCGCCGGGTGGGTGATGAGCGACTTGGAGTCGCCGAGATTGTTCGAGATGTCGACGATGCGCAGCTTGTTCAGCAGCTCGAAGGCACGCTTCTTGCCCTCGCCCTCGGGGGCGTCGAGCTCCAACGTGATGATCGTGCCACCGCCACTCATCTGCGACTTCGCGAGTTCGTACTGCGGGTGCGACTCGAGATACGGGTACTTGACCCAGCGCACCGCATCCTGCGATTCGAGGAACTGCGCGATGCGCAGCGCCGAATCGACCGAGGCGCGCAACCGCACCGGCATGGTCTCGAGACCCTTGAGCAGCGTCCACGCGTTGAACGGGCTCAGCGACGGCCCGGTGTGGCGGATGAGCTTCTGCACCGGCCCGTCGATGTAGTCGGCGGGTCCGAGGATCGCTCCGCCGAGCACGCGGCCCTGACCGTCGATGTGTTTGGTGCCGGAGTAGACGACGATGTCGGCACCGAGATCGAGGCTGCGCTGCAGCAGCGGGGTGGCGAAGACGTTGTCCAGCACCACCTTCGCGCCCGCCGCATGCGCCATCTCGGAGACGCGACGCACGTCGACGAGGGTCTGCATGGGGTTCGAGGGGGTCTCGAAGAAGACCGCGGTGGTGGGCACCGACAGTGCCTTCTCCCACTGGTCGAGATCCTCGCCGTCGACGAACACCGTCTCCACGCCCCAGCGGGGCAGAATCTCGTTGCACACGACGAAGCACGAACCGAAGAGGCTGCGTGCCGCGACGAGACGGTCGCCCTTGCCGAGCAACGCGGCGAGCGCGGTGAACACCGCGGACATGCCGGACGCGGTGGCGTACGCCCCCTCGGCACCGTCGAGCAGGCGCAGGCGCTCCTCGAACATCTTCACCGTGGGGTTGCCGTAGCGGGAGTAGACGAAATGGTCGACGTCGCCGGTGAAAGCGGCCTCGGCGGCCTCGGCCGACTCGTAGACGAACCCGGAGTTGAGGTAAAGGGCCTCGGAGGTCTCCTCGAAACCGGATCGGAGGGTGCCGCCGCGCACGCCGAGCGTGGCGGGGCGAACGGTGGCGGGCAGCGCCTTGTCGAACGCGCCGCCCTGGGGGATGGAACTCACGACTGCCTCCACGGCAGGCCCGCGGCCCGCCAGCCCTCGGCACCGCGATGGCTTTCGCCGTCGAGAGCGCCTTCGAATCCTTCGAGAACGTTGTAGGCGGGGGTCAGGCCCGCAGCGGTGGCGGCCGTGGCCGCTCCGATGGAGCGCTGCCCCGAGCGACACAGGAAGATCACCGGTCCGCTGCCGATACCCGCTGCCCTCAGATCCTCGACGAAGTTCGGGTTGGGGGCGCCGTCGGGGTAACGAACCCACTCGACGAACACGGTCCGGCGACCGAGCGACGAGGTCTCGGGGACCCCGACGTATTTCCACTCGGCTTCGGTACGCACATCGACGAGCACGGCATCCGGATCACCTTGCAGCAGGTCCCATGCCTGCTGCGGCGTTATATCACCTGCGTAGCTCACCGGGACATATTTTCACAGGTCGGACTGTGACGTACACGCGGGCACCGCTTCGTATACGCACGGCGACACGTCAGAACCGGCAGATCCGCCACACGTCGTCGATGCGGACGACCTGCCACGTCTCGGTCTGCGTCTCCCCGTCGAGGCCGGTCCGGACGTCGACCGTGGCCCGATCGCCGTCCACGGCGATGTTCTGCGTGGCCTGCAGCTCCACGCGTCCCTCGACGTCCGCGAGCGGTGCTTCCTCTGCGGGCAGATCGCTGCACCGCAGCCGGTCGAGGATCGGTCCGTCGTTCTCGTTGTGCGCGGAGACGTAGTCGGTGACGGCGCGGCGCACCATCTCGTCCTCGGTGAGGTCGTCGCCCGCCGGGGAGAAGAGCTGGGCGCCGAAGACGACGAGGACGAGCACCACCAGGACCGCGAGGGCTCCGAGGAAAGGCCCTATGCTGCTACTGGTGGGACCGTCGGGATCCGGGCCGGGATCGGGTTCGGGTTCGGGGGCTCCGCGCTTGGCCATGCGCCCGATCCTAGTGGGCGCGAGGTCGCGGCCCGTCACGACCGCATTTGCCCTAAAAACCCTCTCGAGGTAGGAATTGTCGCATGGCCACCACGCAGCTCGTTCGACGCCTCGCCGTCGACCTGTGTCGTATGGGTGCCCACATGTGTTGTCGCTGAAGCGATTCGCTCGACGGCTCGATTCGTCCTCCTTCGCCGTCATCCCCGCGCGACCTGCGCCGAGCCCACTGAGGGCAGCCTTAATTTAAGCTGGATATGTCCGTCCGCACACCGAAGAGGTAGTTGATCCCCTGATGACCGATCAGACTCGTCCCCTTCGCGTCGCGATCGTCGGTGCCGGCCCTGCCGGTATCTACGCCGCCGACGCACTCATGAAGTCCGACACTGCGCAGGATCCCGGGGTCAGCATCGACCTGTTCGAGCGCATGCCGGCGCCGTTCGGTCTGATCCGCTACGGTGTCGCGCCCGACCACCCGCGCATCAAGGGCATCATCACCGCCCTGCACAAGGTGCTCGACAAGCCGCAGATCCGCCTGCTCGGCAATCTCGACTACGGCAGCGACTTCACCCTCGACGACCTGCAGCGTTTCTACGATGCGGTGATCTTCTCGACCGGCGCGAACGCGGACCGCGCGATGAACATCCCCGGCATCGACCTCGACGGCAGCTACGGCGCCGCCGACTTCGTGTCCTGGTACGACGGTCACCCCGACGTGCCGCGCACCTGGCCGCTCGAGGCGGAGAAGGTCGCCGTCCTCGGTGTCGGCAACGTCGCGCTCGACGTCGCCCGCGTGCTCGCCAAGACCGGCGACGAGCTGCTGCCGACGGAGATCCCGCCGAACGTCTACGAGGGTCTGAAGAACAACAAGGCCGTCGAGGTGCACGTCTTCGGTCGCCGTGGTCCGGCGCAGGCCAAGTTCACGCCGCTCGAGCTGCGCGAACTCGACCACTCCCCGACCATCGAGGTCATCGTCGACCCCGAGGACATCGACTACGACGAGGGCTCCGAGCAGGCACGGCGCAACTCCAAGCAGGTCGACATGGTCGCCAACACCCTGCAGGACTGGGCGATCCGCGATGTGGGCAACCGTCCGCACAAGCTGTTCCTGCACTTCTTCGAGTCCCCGCACGAGATCCTCGGCGAGGACGGCAAGGTCGTCGGTCTGCGCACCGAGCGCACCGAGCTCGACGGCACCGGCAACGTGCGCGGCACCGGCAAGTTCAACGACTGGGAGGTCCAGGCCGTCTACCGCGCGGTCGGCTACCTCTCGCAGAACATCGCCAAGCTGCCCTTCGACGAGCAGGCCGGCACCGTGCCGAACGAGGCCGGACGTGTGCTCGCCGACGAAAGCGCCGAGGGTCCCGACCGGTTCATGCCGCACACCTACGTCACCGGGTGGATCAAGCGCGGCCCCGTCGGCCTGATCGGCCACACCAAGGGCGACGCGAACGAGACCGTCGCGAACCTGCTCGAGGACCGGGCCGCCGGCCGTCTGAACACCCCCGAGGATCCGTCCGAGGACGCGATCGTGAAGTTCCTCGAGGACAAGCAGCTGCCGTACACCACCTGGCAGGGCTGGTACCGCCTCGATGCGCACGAGCGCAGCCTCGGTGAGGCCGAGGGCCGCGAGCGCGTGAAGGTCGTCGAGCGCGAGGACATGTTCCGCGCGAGCGAGCCGCACAAGGCGTGACAGCAGCCTGAACTGCACGAACGACGAGGGACCCATCCGCGCGGATGGGTCCCTCCTCGCATTCGGGTCTGCTCGGCTTTCCGGGTGCGCTCAGGTGAACAGGACGGCGCCCAGCCACACCGACGCCGCGACGAGTCCGCCGAACAGTTCGACGAGGATCGACAACGCGACCGCCTTGGTCGCCGCGACCGTCGAGACCCACGCGTCGCGGTGGGTGCGATGCCGCTGCACCTCCGACAGGTACATGCCGAGCAAGAAGCCCAGGAACAGCCCCACGACCGGGACGACGAAGAACCCGACGATGCCGAGCAGACCGGCGAGGATCAACGAGCGGTTCGGCACCCCGGCCTGCTGCAGTCGCTTGCCGGGCCAGGTGTACTTCACGATGCCGGTGACCAGCAGCGCCACCGCCGCGACGCCCAGCACGATCCATGCGGTGGTGCCTCCCGTGAGGAACGCCCATACGGCGATCGCGCCGAAGATCAGCAGGACGCCGGGCAGGACCGGCAGCACGATCCCGAGCAGGCCGACGAGGATCGCCAGCCCGACGAGCAGTTCGCCGCCGGCACTCACGGCGCCACCGGGCGGGTCGAGCGGGCGGAAGACAGCGGAGTACCGGGACGCGGTGGCAGCATGGTGGGACTATATGTGCCACCGGTCCACGCCCCCGGGAGGACGCGATGAGCAGTGCCAGGCCTCACAGCAGCCCGAAGAGTGCATCGGACGCCGTAGCCGCCGCGGTGCGCGGCGACGTCCGGTACTTCACGACGCCCGGTGTCGATCCCGCCGAGGCGGTGGAGTGGCAGCGCCGCGACGCGCGGATCGTCCACCACGGCACCGGTCGTGTCGTCTTCGAGCAAACCGATGTGGAGTTTCCTGCCTTCTGGTCGCAGAACGCCACCGACATCGTCACGCAGAAGTACTTCCGCGGGCAGCTCGGACACCCGGATCGTGAGCACTCGTTGCGCGACGTGATCGCGCGCATCGTCGACACGATCACGGCGTGGGGGCACACCGACGGTCATCTCGACGATCCGGAGGCGTTCGCCGCCGAGCTGACCTATCTGCTGATCCACCAGCGGGCCTCGTTCAACAGTCCCGTCTGGTTCAACATCGGGGTGCCGAACACTCCGCAGCAGGCCAGCGCGTGTTTCATTCTGTCGGTCGACGACAGCATCGACTCGATCCTCGAGTGGTACCGGCAGGAAGCGGTGATCTTCAAGGGCGGGTCGGGCGCCGGGGTGAACCTCTCCCGGATCCGCTCGTCGGCCGAACCGCTGACCGGTGGCGGAAGCGCATCGGGGCCGGTCAGCTTCATGCGCGGCGCCGACGCCTCCGCCGGCACCATCAAGTCCGGCGGCAAGACCCGGCGGGCCGCGAAGATGGTGATCCTCGACGTCGACCATCCCGACATCGAGGAGTTCGTCGACTGCAAGGCGATCGAGGAACGCAAGGCGCGGGTGCTCGCCGAGGCCGGTTTCGACATGGGTCTCGACGGCACCGACATCCATTCGGTGCAGTACCAGAACGCGAACAACTCGGTGCGCGTGACCGACGAGTTCATGCACGCGGTGGTGGCCGACGCCGAGTGGCCGCTGCGTACCGTGACGACCGGCGAGACGGTCCGGACTGTCCGCGCGCGAGAGTTGTTGCAGCGCAACGCCGCCGCCACCTGGGAGTGCGCCGACCCGGGCATCCAGTACGACACGACGATCAATGCCTGGCACACCGCCTCCGCGACCGGCCGGATCAACGCGTCGAATCCCTGCTCGGAGTACATGCATCTCGACGATTCGGCCTGCAACCTCGCGAGCCTGAATCTGCTGACCTTCCTGCGCGAGGACGGCACCTTCGACGTCGACGGTTTCCGTCACTCCGTGGCGGTGATGCTCACCGCGCAGGAAATCCTCGTCGGCCGCGCCGACTACCCCACCGAGCGGATCGGTGAGACGTCGCGGCGGTTCCGGCAGCTCGGGCTCGGTTACGCCAACCTCGGTGCGCTGCTCATGGCTTCGGGCCTGCCCTACGACAGCGAGGCCGGACGCGCGACGGCTGCGGCGATCACCGCCCTGATGACCGGTCACGCCTACGCCGTGTCGGCGGACATGGCGAGGCGCCTCGGACCGTTCGACGGTTTCGACGAGAACCGCGCGCCGATGCTCGACGTGCTGGGCAAGCATCGTGGCGCACTCGATGACATCGACGCCGATCTCGCACCGGCCGACGTGCTCGATGCGGCACGACAGGCGTGGGACCGCGCCGTGGCCGACGGCTCTGCCCACGGTGTGCGCAACAGCCAGGTCAGCGTGCTCGCACCGACCGGCACGATCGGGCTCGCGATGGATTGCGACACCACCGGGATCGAACCGGATCTGGCGTTGGTGAAGACCAAGAAGCTCGTCGGCGGCGGCAGCCTCACGATCGTCAATCGCAGTGTGCCGCGCGCACTGTCGCGTCTGGGTTACAGCCCGTCGGAGGTCGCCGATATCGTGGCGCACCTCGATCTGCATCATGATCTCGCCGGTGCGCCGCACGTGCGCGACGAGCACGCACCGGTGTTCGCGACGTCCATGGGCGACAACGTCATCTCGCCGCGCGGCCACGTCGCGATGATGGCCGCGGTGCAGCCCTTCCTGTCGGGTGCGATCTCCAAGACGGTGAACCTGCCCGAGTCCGCGACCGTCGACGACATCGCCGACATGTATGTCGACGCGTGGCGCCTGGGCGTGAAGGCCCTTGCGATCTACCGTGACAACTGCAAACTGGGACAACCGTTGTCGACGGCGTCGCGCCCTGCTGTCGCAGAAGCGGCTCCGTCCACGGCGCCTCGCCGCGAGCGGCTCCCGCGCACCCGCACGTCTCGGACGTTCGAGTTCCGGGTGGCGGACTGCAAGGGCTTCGTCACGATCGGTGAGTACGACGACGGGCGTCCCGGCGAGATGTTCCTGCGCGTGTCCAAACAGGGCTCGACGCTCGCCGGCATCATGGACGCCTTCTCGATGTCGGTCAGTTACGGTCTGCAGTACGGGGTCCCGTTGCGCACCTTCGTCCGGGCCTTCACGAGTACGCGTTTCGAGCCGGCCGGGATCACCGACGATCCGGATCTGCGGATCGCCACGTCGATCCTCGACTACATCTTCCGGCGACTGGCGATCGACTATCTCGAACCCGACGAGCGCGCCGAACTGGGCATCCTCACCGGCGCCGAGCGTTCGGTGCCCGACACCCCCACGCTCACGCCGTACACGAGCACGCCGCCGGTGCGTGAGCCCGATCCGCCGGCGACCGCGCCGCGGGGCACGCACAGCACGAGCAGCGCGAGCACGTCCTCCCCGGGTGGTCTCGCTGCTCCGTCACCGTCGAATCCGGACGCGCCGTACTGCATGCAGTGCGGAGTGAAGATGCAACGGGTCGGGTCGTGCCACGCCTGCCCGTCCTGTGGGAACACCAGCGGCTGCAGTTGAGGTGATGCGTCCATACTGGCGGGATGGTCCTGGGAGTCGACACCGAACTGACACTGACGGCCGCGGGTGCGGTCTTCCTTCTTGCGCTCGCTCTCGGCGTGTGGAAGTACCGGCAGATGGCGACGTCCGACGACCACCTCGCGCACCCGTACGTCGACATCGCCCACCGATCGGCCCTGATGTATTCCTTCGCGACGCTGCTGGTCGCGGTGTTCGTCGAGCTCAGCGCGTGGCCCACCGCAGTGAACCTCGCCGCGGCCGCGGTGATCGTGGTGTTCTTCGTCGGCGCGATCGCGAGCTATGTCGTGCACGGTGCGCTGCGCGACACCACGAATCAGTTCGCGCATCCGGTGCGCGGGACGGGTCCGGCGATGGCCGCGCTGATCGTCGGTGAGATGGGTGGCTTCGCGGTGCTGTTCGCCGGCTTCCTGTGGGATGCCTTCGCAAGCTGAGGCCGCGTCAGGTGCGGTGTTCGAGCAACGACAGGACGTTGCCGTGCGGGTCGCGGAACCATGCGACCCGCATACCGTCGGGTGCGGTCCACGCGTCGTGGTCGTCCTGATCCATGCCGTTGTACCGGATGAACTCCACGCCGTGCTCGCGCAGTCGTTCGACGGTGCCGTCCAGATCGGATACCCGCCAGCCCAGCACGGTGTAGCCGGTCTCCTCGCGCGACTGCACGAGGGTCACCCGGACCGGTGCGCCGCCGCCTCCGTCGAGGACGAGCGCGAAGGGGTCGCGGGAGAGCTTCCGGAAGCGCAGGGTGTCGACGTAGAACATCTCCGAGACGTCGAGGTCGGTGCTCGGGACGAAGCTCACGAGTTGGCCGGTGATCGTCATACGTCCACTGTGCTCCGGAGCGCCCGAGTGCGACAGCGGATTCGGCGGATTCACGCCCCCACCTCGGCGATCCGGCGACTAGGCTCTCGATCATGAGTACTTCGGAGATCGCTACGGTCCTGGCCTGGCACGACGCTGTGAACAGCAACGACATCGACACGCTCGTGCAGTTGTCGAGCGACGACATCGTGCTCCCCACCCCCGACGACGATCCCGACCAAGGACTCGACGAACTGCGCGAGTGGGCGACGACGGCAGGGGTCACGCTGCAACCGGGCCGCCTGTTCGTCCACCACGGAATCGTGGTGGTCGAGGAGACGGTGACCTGGGCGTCCGATCCGGGTCCTCGCGACGAGGCGATCGCCTTCCGGGTGGTCGACGACCAGGTGGTCACCGTCGTCCGCCACGCCGATCTCGGCGAGGCCTTCGAGGCGACCGGACTGAGCGAGGCCGACCTCTACGAGGAGTGATCCACTCCCGACGACCGGAACCCCAGCGACCGGAGCCATATTCTGAACGCTCGCTAAGGTACTCTCCGTTGCGACAGTCCCTACACATCGGAGCGAGGTTCGTCGAGTGTCCGCTGAAGCTGTTGAGAAGAAGGGTCCGCTCGCGGGTGTCCGCGTCGTCGAGTTCAAGGGTCTCGGTCCCGGCCCACACGCCGCGACCCTGCTCGCCGATCTCGGCGCCGATGTCGTCATCGTGCAGCGCCCCGGCGAGATCCCGCCGGAGGGACAGCGCGATCCGATTCAGCGCAACCGTCGCATCGTCGAGGCCAACCTCAAGGATCCCGCCGACATCGAGAAGGTCCTGACCCTGCTCGAGCGCGCCGACGTCCTCATCGAGGGCTTCCGTCCCGGCGTCACCGAACGACTCGGCCTCGGACCGGACGTAGTCCTCGAGCGCAACCCGCGCATCGTCTACGGCCGCATGACCGGCTGGGGCCAGGAGGGCCCGCTCGCCAACGCCGCCGGCCACGACATCAACTACATCTCCCTCACCGGCGTCCTGCACGCCATCGGCCGCCAGGGCGAGCGTCCGGTGCCGCCGCTGAACATGGTCGGCGACTTCGGTGGCGGTTCGATGTTCCTCGTCTTCGGCATCCTGTCGGCCCTCGTCGAGCGTCAGACCTCCGGCAAGGGCCAGGTCGTGGACGCGGCGATGGTCGACGGCGCCCTCGCTCTCTCGCACATGATGTGGGCGTTCCGCGGTCGCGGCGCGTGGTCGGACGAGCGCGGCGTCAACATGCTCGATACCGGCGCCCCGTTCTACGAGGTCTACGAGACCAAGGACGGCAAGTACATGGCCGTCGGTTCCATCGAGCCGCAGTTCTACGCGCTGCTGCTGCAGGGCCTCGAGCTCGATCCGGCCGACCTGCCGCACCAGCTCGACACTTCCCGCTGGGCGGAGATGAAGAAGATCTTCACCGACAAATTCCTGTCGAAGACCCGCGACGAGTGGACCGAGATCTTCCTCGGTACCGATGCCTGCGTCTCCCCGGTCCTCACCTGGGCCGAGGCGGAGAAGAACGAGCATCTCGTCGCACGCGGGTCGCTGATCGAGATCGACGGCGTCGTGCAGCACGCACCGGCGCCGCGCTTCTCCCGCACCCCCGCCGGCGAGCCCGTCGGTCCGGCGGCCGAGGCCACCGACATCGACACCCTCTGGGTCTGATCCGGCAGCCCGAGCCCGCCGACGCTCCGACGATCGTCCTGGCGCACAGGATCAGACGACGAGCCGCGCCTCGTCGGGTGTGCGCCCGGAGGCGACCTGCTCGTAGGCGGCGGCCATCGCCTCGACGGCGTCGTCGAGGACCTCGACATCCTGCGTGTACGGCAGGCGCACGAAATGTTCGAACGCACCCTGCACACCGAAGCGCGGACCGGCGGAGAGCAGCACACCGTGGGACGGCGCGGCGGCAGCCAGCGAGGTCGACACCGGCTCGGGCATCCGCGCCCACAACGACATCCCGCCCTGGCCCGGCGTGTACTCCCAGTCGGGCAACCGCCGGTCCAAAGCTGCGCACAGCGCACGGCGTCGTTCCCTCAACGCGGCGCGGCGACGTTCGAGCACTTCGTCGACTTCGGAGAGCAGATGCGCGGCCGCGAGCTGTTCCATGACAGGCGTGCCCAGGTCGACCGCGGTCCGTGCCCCGGCCAGCCGGACGATCGTGTCGCGGTCGGCGCGGATCCATCCCACCCGCAGGCCACCCCACAGCGACTTCGCCGTCGAACCCACCGTCACCACCGACGCGCCGGCAGGCATGGCTGCGACGGGAGGCGGCGGCGGGGCGTCGAGCCAGAGATCGACCATCGACTCGTCGACGACGAGCGTGGTCCGCGTGTCGCGCATGATGCGGGCCAGTTCGGCGCGGCCGTCCTCGTCGAGGCACAGGCCAGTGGGGTTGTGGAAGTCGGGGACGAGGAAGGCGGTGCGCGCCGCGGTCTGCCGGACGGCACTGGCGACACCGTCGAGATCCCAGCCGCCGTGCGGGCCGTTCTCCGGGCGCACCGGAACCGGCACCGGGCGCGCGCCGTAGCGGCGGATCGCTTCGAGCGCATTGGGATAGGTGGGGTGGTCGACGACCACCCGGTCGCCGGGGTCGTCGAGCACACCGAGCAGCAGGCGCATCGCGTGCTGCGCCCCGGAGGTGACCATGATCTGGTCGGGCGAGGTGGGCAGTCCACGCTCGCGGTAGCGGCGGGCGATGACCTCGCGCAGCACCGACACCCCTATCGGTTCCATGCCGTGCGAGTCCAGATAGGTCGACATCGACCGCAGCGCCGCGGCATACGCCGCTTCGATCTCCGCTGCCGGCGCGGGCAGCGAGGCGTTGCTCAGATCGATCGCCGGGCCGATCGGCATCCGGGACCCGGTGTTCTCCGCGCCCCGGCGAGCGGGCACGGCGACCGTGCTGCGGGCACCCTGCCGACTGCGCAGATAGCCTTCTTCCCGCAGCGCCGCATAGGCGGACGCGACGGTGGTGCGGCTCACCGACAGCGCCGCGGCGAGTTCCCGCTCGCTGGGCAGGGCGACCCCGAGCGGGACGCGGCCGTCGTGCACGAGCAGGCGGATGCTGTCCGCGAGCGCCCGGTAGGCGGGTCTGGGATCGGGGCGAGCGGAGCGACGGGAATGCGACTGCCCCGAATCCTGCCAGTTCCCGAGGTCGCGGACGAGCGACACGGCTCCGATCGCTCGAGTGATCACCGACCCAGTATGCCCCGCATCGCGCGGGCGGGATCAGGCCGGTGGATCGAGCACCTGACGGAACAGGACCGTCCCTCGCGAGTCGAGCAACTCCACCCGCATCTGCTTCGTCGCGCCGTCGATGAACACCTCCCCGAAGTGCTGATATCCGTCCATCGGCGAGGTGTTCGCCGCCGGGGGCGCGTGCACGAAGACGGCCTCGGGACCGAACGTCCCGTCCAGCTCGTTGGGTCCGAAAGCACCGGCGTTGAGCGGTCCCGAGACGAACTCCCAGAACTCGTCGAAGTCGGTGAACGAGGCGCGGTCCGGCGAATAGTGATGCGCGGCCGTGTAGTGCACGTCGGCGGTCAACCACACGGTGCCGGTGATCCTGCGCGCCTCGACCGCCGACAGGACCCGCGCGATCTCCGATTCCCGGCCCGAGGGAGCGCCGTTGTCCCCGTTCGCGATTCCTTCGAAGGCCGTATCGCCGTCGGGTACGACCAGGCCGATCGGCAGGTCGGCGGCGATGATCTTCCAGGTGGCGGTCGAACGGGTGAGTTCGTCGATGAGCCACTGCGTCTGCGCGCTGCCGAGCACCTGCCCCGCCGCGCCGACGTTGGTGCCGTTGGCGTCCTTGTAGGTCCGCATGTCGAGTACGAAGACGTCGAGCAGCGGTCCGTACCGCACGACCCGGTGGATGCGTCCGTCGACGGCCTCCGCCGGATCGAGCGGGAGCCACTCGTGGAAGGCACGGAAAGCCCGTTCCGCCAGGACGTCCACATTCTTCTCGGTGTACTGCTCGAGATCCAGGATCTCACCCGCGTACCAGTTGTTGACGGTCTCGTGGTCGTCCCACTGCACGATCTGCGCGACGGAGGAGTTGAACCGCCGATAGTTCTCATCCATGAGGTTGTAGGCGTACTGGCCGCGGTACTCGTCGAGGGTCTGCGCCACAGCACTCTTGGCCTCGGTGACGATGTTGCGCCAGACCCGGCCGTCCGGCAGCTCGACGGTCTCCTTCAGCGGATTGTCGGCGTACACGACGTCGCCGGAATGCACGAACAGGTGCGGGTCGCGACGGGCCATCGTGTCGAAGATCGTCATCCCACCGATGTCGGGGTTGATACCGAAGCCCTGACCGGCGGTGTCGCCGGACCACTGCAGCCTGATGTCGCCGGGTGTGGTCGGGGCGGTGCGGAACAGACCCGTCACCGGCTCGGACGTGGCGCCGTCCTCGCCTTCGAGGACGGCACGATAGTGCACCTGCTCGCCGGCCGGCAGTCCCGTCAGCCGCAGTCGGCCGGTTCCGTCCGTCTCGGGCGTCAGCAAACCACCCACGTGCCGGACGGGATCGGTGAAGGATTCGGTGGCCGCCGTCTCCACGACGAGCCGCGCCGGTCGATCCGAGCGCGCCCACACGAGCGCCCCGTCGGCCCGCACGTCGCCGGTGGCCACACCGTGGGTGAGGATCGGCCGCTCACGGACGAGGCTCGGCGTTGCAACGGAACTTCCCGACGAGCACGCCACCGCCGGAGCCGCGAGGGCTCCGAGCGCGACGGTGCGCAGCAGGGTTCGACGGGACACGTACATGGTTCTCCCCGGGGTCCGACGGACTGTGCGGGACGAGCGTGCACAGTCCGTGCGAACCGTCGGTGAACATGCAGTGAGGGATCGGCGCCCGTCCGACGACGAAATCGGCGCGGGCCGGGAGCTACCCCGTCAGCGGATGACGTCGCGCCGGACGATCGTCTCGTCGCGGCCCGGCCCCACACCGATGCAGGAGATGTAGGCGCCGGAGAGCTCCTCGAGACGCAGCACGTAGTTCTGCGCGTTCTTCGGCAGCTCCTCGAAGGTGCGGGCGTGGGTGATGTCCTCCCACCAGCCCGGCATCTCCTCGTAGATCGGCTTGGCGTGGTGCACGTCGGTCTGCGTCATCGGCATCTCGTCGATACGCACACCGTCGACCTCGTAGCCGACGCAGATCGGCACGGTGTCGAGACCCGACAGCACGTCGAGCTTGGTGAGGAAGTAGTCGGTGATGCCGTTGACGCGGGTCGCGTAGCGGGCGATGACGGCGTCGAACCATCCCGTGCGGCGGGCGCGACCGGTGGTGACACCGACCTCTCCACCCTGCTTGGCGAGGTAGGCGCCGTGGTCGTCGAACAGCTCGGTCGGGAACGGACCCGAGCCGACGCGGGTGGTGTAGGCCTTGAGGATGCCCAGCACCGTCGAGATCTTCGCCGGGCCGATACCCGAACCGACAGCGGCGCCGCCGGCAGTGGGGTTGGACGACGTCACGTACGGATAGGTGCCGTGGTCGACATCGAGCAGCGTGCCCTGCGAACCCTCGAGGAGGATCGTGTCGCCGCGCTCGAGCGCCTTGTTCAGTTCGAGGCGCGTATCGGTGATGCGGTGCTTGAAACCCTCGGCCTGGGCGAGGACCTCGTCGACCACCTGCTGCGGGTCGAGCGCCTTGCGGTTGTAGATCTTGACGAGCACCTGGTTCTTGAATTCCAGTGCGGCCTCGACCTTCTGGGTGAGGATCTTCTCGTCGAGCACGTCGGCGACCCGCACGCCCACGCGGGCGATCTTGTCCTGGTAGCAGGGGCCGATACCGCGTCCGGTGGTGCCGATCTTCTTCTTGCCGAGGAAGCGTTCGGTGACCTTGTCGATGGCCACGTGGTACGGCATGATCAGGTGCGCATCGGCCGAGAGCAGCAGACGGGACGTGTCGACGTCGCGCTTCTCGAGGCCTTCGAGCTCGGTGAGCAGCACACCCGGATCCACCACGACACCGTTGCCGATGACGTTGTTGACGCCGGGCGTCAGGATGCCCGACGGGATCAGGTGCAGGGCGAACTTGTCGCCGTTGGGCAGCACGACCGTGTGACCGGCGTTGTTGCCGCCCTGGTAGCGCACGACCCACTGCAGACGTCCGCCGAGTAGATCGGTAGCTTTGCCCTTGCCCTCGTCGCCCCACTGGGCTCCGATCAGGACGATTGCCGGCATGTCGCGCTCTCCTCAGGCAGGTGTCTACGTGCGGGCGGTCTCGCCTGCAGGGTCCTGCCCAACCGGGCAGCAGCCGGGACCACAGTGTAGTCCACCCTCCGACGAGCGCGAATGACGGGACTGCAGAAGCGCCGGAGCTGCGGCGCGCGGTGGCGGGTCGCCGCCGCCCTCCCCCACCGCCTTCCCATTACAGTGGACGCAGCCGAGAGCCCGACGAACCCGACCCCTCGAGGAGAACCGTTGACCCCGGTAGTGCTCAGATGCGGTGACGTGCCATTGCCGTTGGCGCTGACCCCCGTGACCGCACTGTCTGCGCCTGCCCTCCCCGAGAAGGACGACTTCGAGGACGTCTTCGCGCATCTCGAGTCGGTGGAGGACCCTCGTCTGATCCTCGTAGGCAACGACGCGGCGTTCGCCGCGACCGTCACACGGCTGATGCGCACCGAACGCCTCGACCTGGAGGTCGCGTACGTCCCGGAGACACGAACCCCGGCCACGGAGGCGTACGGGTTGCGGACGGGGTCGAAGGCCGCCACCGTCGCCCTGCAGGGGGTCGCGAAGCCGTTGCCGCTCATCCGCGACGACGCCGGTATCGCCCTCGTCGGCCGTGCGCTGCTGTGCGGTGAGAACGGCGATGCGCTCGTCGGGGAGGCCTACGTCGATGACACCCGCCTGTTCTCCGGCACGGTGCCCGGCATCCGCGTCGAACCCACACCCGCGATGCCCGGTCTGCGGGCCGCGATCGACCGGCCGCGCTGGTTCGGCGGCTACAAGTGGCTGACGGGCCGGGCCATGCAGTTGGGTTCCCCCGCCGCAGTCGTCACCCGCGACGGGGTCGCGAACCCCCGGGCTCTCAAGCGGTCGACCTTCTACCGGCACGACAAGAAGTGGAAGCTCGTCCGCTGAAACCCATCTTCAGCCGACGTTGACCCCTCTCGGCTCAGCCGACGTTGACC
The DNA here is from genome assembly GCF_001665495.1 of Rhodococcus sp. 852002-51564_SCH6189132-a. NCBI lineage: Bacteria > Bacillati > Actinomycetota > Actinomycetes > Mycobacteriales > Nocardiaceae > Rhodococcus > Rhodococcus sp. 852002-51564_SCH6189132-a. The sequence continues at coordinate 13,970 of NZ_LZMJ01000033.1, read as the reverse complement.
CCTGTCGGCTCAGCCGACGTTGACGCCGTAGTCCCGTGCGATGCCCGCCAGACCGGAGGCGTAGCCCTGGCCGATGGCGCGGAACTTCCACTCGCCACCGTGGCGGTACAGCTCACCGAAGACCATCGCGGTCTCGGTGGACGCATCCTCGGTGAGGTCGTAGCGGGCGAGTTCCCGGCCGTCGGCGCGGTCGACGACGCGGATGAACGCGTTGCGCACCTGACCGAACGACTGGCCCCGCGCGTCGGCGTCGTGGATCGACACCGGGAAGACGATCGACTTGACCTCCGCGGGAACGGCGACGAGGTCGACGTTCACGCTCTCGTCGTCGCCCTCGCCCTCACCGGTGAGGTTGTCGCCGGTGTGCTCGACGGAGCCGTCCGGCGAACGCAGGTTGTTGTAGAAGACGAAATGCTGGTCGGACAGGACCTTGCCGTTCTCGCTCGTCAGCAGTGCACTGGCGTCGAGATCGAAGTCCGCGCCGGTCGTCGCGCGCACGTCCCAGCCGAGACCCACCGTCACCGCCGTCAGGTTCGGAGCCTCCTTCGACAGCGAAACGTTGCCGCCCTTGGCCAAGCTCACACCCATACCGAATCCTCTCGCTCGATGATCGTTGCCTACCGCCACCCTAGTGAAGACCGGACGAGTCGGGCAGGACGTGTGAAGGCCGTCCCGCGGGGGTAGCCGCAGGGCACCGGACGATGGCCGGGGACGGCGTTCCCGGCCTTTCGGTGTGTACGGCGAATGTCGCGCGAGGGAGAAGAGGGTCGGTTGTGGTGATTCGAGTCGCGTCGGTGCCTGCGTCGCACGTCTACGTCCGGCACCTCGCCTGCCCGGAGGGCGACGACGTGATCCGGTTGACGGATCCGGTTCCCGCCGACGGCCGCAAGGTTCCCGGGGGCTGGTGGCCGCCGTTGATGCTCGAACCGGGCTGGGTGAGCGACCACCACGAGGAATTCGACGTCTTCCACATCCATTTCGGATTCGACGCGATCGGCGCGGAGCAGCTGCAGGACGTCGTCGCCGAGCTCGCCGAGCACGACAAGCCTCTCGTGTACACGGTGCACGACCTGCGGAACCCGCACCATCCCACCCCCGGTGAGCACCACAAGCAACTCGACGTGCTGATTCCGGCCGCGGACGAACTGATCACCCTCACGCCGGGCGCCGCCGAGCGGATCCGTCTGCGCTGGGGTCGGGAGGCGACGGTCCTGCCGCATCCGCACGTCGTCGAACAGCACTGGCTCGAGCGACCGCGTCGCGACGAAAGTCCGTTCGTCGTGGGAGTCCACGCGAAGAGCCTGCGCGCGAACATGGATCTGTTCCCGGTGCTCGACACGCTGGCCGAGACCGTGCGCTCGCTACCCGATGCGGTGTTGCAGATCAACGTGCACGACGAGATCTTCGATCCCGACAATGCGTACTGGTACAAGCCGGAAGCCGGTTCCCGCATCCTGCAGTACGGCGAGCAACCCCAGGTGGACGTGCGGGTGCATCCGTACTTCTCCGACGACGAACTGTGGCAGTACCTCTCGGATCTGTCGGTGTCGGTGCTGCCCTACCGTTTCGGAACCCATTCGGGTTGGCTCGAGGCGTGTTTCGACCTCGGCACCGCTGTGATCGCGCCGAGTTGCGGCTTCTACGGCGAGCAGCGTCGGTGCGGGGTGTACACCTACGACGAGGACACCTTCGAAGCCGACTCGCTCGATCGTTGCGTGCGAGAACTGTACGAGAGCAGGGATCTTCCGCGAGCCGACTGGTCGCAACGTATGGACGAACGTCGCGCGCTGGCCCGCGCCCATCGCGATATCTACCTGCGCGCGATGAGCAGCCGGAGCAGATCATGACGCCGTTGCGCATCGCACTCGTCGCGTCGAACAGATTTCCGATCCGCCAGCCCTTCGCCGGCGGACTCGAAGCGCACGTGTGGCATCTCGCCCACGCGCTCGGCAAGGACGGCCACGAGGTGACGCTCTTCGCCGCACCGGGATCCGATCCGGAACTTCCGGCCTCGTTCCTCGAGGTGCCGTCCTTCGAGGTCAGCGAACTCGCACGCAGCGACGTGTCGATGCCCCCGGCGAACGGCTTCCTCGGCGACCACCACGCCTACCTGTCGCTGATGCTCGATCTCGCCGGACCGTCCGCCGTTGCCTTCGACGTCGTGCACAACCACAGCCTGCACTACCTGCCGATAGCGATGGCCCGCATGTTGCACACCCCGCTGCTCTGCACGCTGCACACGCCGCCGACGCCGTGGCTCGAGTCGGCGATGGCGACTCCGGGTGGGTGCCCGGGCACGTTCGTCGCGGTCAGCCGGCACACCGCGACGGCCTGGGAACACGTCACGCCCGGTCCGGTGGCGGTCGTGCCCAACGGTGTCGATCTCGGAGCGTGGCCGGTCGGTTCGGGAGGTGAGGATCTGATCTGGTTCGGCCGCCTCGTGCCGGAGAAGGGCGCGCATCTCGCGATCGAGGCCGCGCGCCGGGTCGGTTACCGGCTGCGGATCGCGGGCCCGATCAGCAACCGGGGGTACTTCGCGGAACACGTCGAACCGTTCCTCGGTCCCGACGTGAACTATCTCGGTCATCTTTCCCAGCCGGATCTCGCTGCCGCGGTGGGACGTTCGGCAGCAGCACTCATCACACCGCAATGGGACGAACCGTACGGGCTCGTCGTCGCCGAGTCCCTGGCATGCGGGACACCCGTGGTGGCCTTCGCGCGCGGCGGCATCCCGGAGGTCGTCGACGAGAGCAGCGGATGCCTGGTCGCGCCGGACGACATCAACGGCCTGGCCGAGGCGGTACCCCGCGCTGTCGGTCTGTCCCGTGCCTCCGCCCGAGCCCGCGCGGAGGAGCGTTGTTCGGAACGCACGATGGTCGATGCCTACGTCTCGCTGTATCGGGAACTCGCGGGAGCGGCATGATCGGCTACTACATCCATCACCACGGGCACGGACACCGCACCCGCGCGAGCAGCATCTGCGCGGATCTGCGGACGCCGGTGACGGCATTGTCGTCGGCGCCGCTCGGCACTGCCGCCGACGCCTTCGACGACGTCGTGCTGCTCCCCCGCGACGACCTCGCCGTCGACACCGCGCAGGACACGACGGCCCACGACGTCCTCCACTGGGTTCCCACCCACGACGACGGTCTCCGCGAACGCATGCACGCGCTGGGGTCGTGGATCGCCGCGACCCGCCCGAGCCTGCTGGTAGTGGATGTGTCGGTGGAGGTGACGCTCCTCGCCCGCTTGTACGGGATCCCCGTCGTGGTGCTCGCGATGCCGGGCGAGCGCACCGATACCGCCCACACGCTGGCCTATCGCGTCGCCGACCATCTCATCGCACCGTGGTCGCAGGACGTCTACGATCCGCACTGGCTGCGCTCGTACACCACCTCGTACGTCGGCGGGATCAGCCGTTTCGACGGACGCCCGTCTCCCACCCGCACAGCCGGTGAGAAGCCGAGGGTCCTCGTCATGAGCGGCAGCGGCGGATCGTCGATCACCGTCGACGATCTGCACCGGTTCTCGTCGCGCTACCCCCAGTACGAGTGGGAGGGTCTCGGTGTCGCGGGCGGTCCGTGGATCGACGATCCGTGGCCCGTCCTCACCGGCGCCGACGTCGTGATCGGGCATGCGGGCCAGAACACCGTCGCCGACATCGCGGCCGCCGCGCGACCTGCGGTCGTGATCGCCGAACCCCGTCCGTTCGACGAACAGCGTTCCACCGCAACTGCTTTGGAGAAGGCCGAACTGGCGGTGGGTCTCGACGGGTGGCCCGACCCGAACCGCTGGCCCGAACTGATCGAGCGAGCACGCGGCCTCGACCCCGTCGAATGGAAACGCTGGCAGGTCGACGGTGCCGCGGCGCGCGCGGCGGCGATCCTGGACGACCTAGCGGAGCGATCGTGACCGTCTCGGTCGTCACGGTCGCCGCGGGTCGCGGCACGCATCTGCGACGCCAACTCGACGGCCTCGCACGCAGCACCCGGACACCTGACGAGCACATCGTTGTCGCGATGGGTGACCCGGAGGTCACGGAGGTCGTCGCCACGGCCGGCTCGTCGGCGCGAGTGGTGGAGATGGACGTCGACTCCGCGAAACTGCCGGTCGGAGAGGCACGGAATCTGGGCGCGCGGACGGCGTCGTCGGATCTGCTCGTCTTCCTCGACGTCGACTGCATTCCGGCTCCCGACCTGATCGAACGGTACGCCGAGGCGGCCGGCCGGCACCCGGCTGCGCTGCTCAACGGTCCGGTCACCTATCTGTCCGAACCGGGCGCCGACGGCTACGACCTCGACCGGCTGGGCGACGCGATCGATCCGCATCCGGCCCGTCCGTTCCCCTCCTCGGGTGAGATCGTGCTGGACGATAGGCACGAATTGTTCTGGTCGCTGTCGTTCGCGTCCCGGTCGCTCGTGTGGGACCGCATCGGCGGGTTCTGCACCGCATACAGCGGATACGGCGGCGAGGACACCGATTTCGGACAGAAGGCCGCCCGTGCCGGAGTCCCGATGGCCTGGGTCGGCGGCGCCCACGCCTTCCACCAGTACCACCCGGTGTCGAGCCCGCCGGTCGAGCATCTCGACGACATCCTCACCAATGTAGCGCTGTTCCACCAGCGTTGGGGGTGGTGGCCGATGCGGGGGTGGCTCGACGAGTTCGAGCGGACGGGACTCGTCTCCTTCGACCCCGACACGCAGCGGTGGACGAAGGTGCGGACGACCGGCCCGTGAAGACTTTTCGTTCCGTGTGCTAATTTCGGCACCGTCATTGCGACAACGCACGAGGAAGTCGGTGTGATTCCGGCGCGGTCCCGCCACTGTGACCGGAGAGCGATCTCCGGGAGCCAGATACTCCCGTCGCCGTACCTCCTTGCCCGGGGCGGACTTCCCCGAGAGAGGGTGTAATCGCCGTGCGTGTACGCGCAGCCTTCCCGAAGCTCCTTGTCGCGTTGACCTCCTCGAGCCTTCTGCTCGCCGGATGTTCGACGGCGGGTTCCGACACCGAGAACGACGCCTCGGACGAGTGCATCACCGACTTCGATGCCTCGGTCGACTACTTTCCCGACAAGTCCGAGATAGTCGACGCCGATTTCGAAGCCGTGGTCGCGCAGGTGGCCGACGCCCCGACCTGGCTCGTGGGTGGCGGCGTCGGCGGGTTCACCGCGGGGCTGGCCGGACTCGGCCGCGCCGGTGTGGTGATCGCCGCGGCGCTCGGGGCCACCGTGTTCCCCCTCAATGTCGTCACGGCCATCGTGGGGGCGCCCGTGGTCATCGCCGTCCTGATTCGTTCACGGCGTGGAACACTGGGAGCGGCACTGTGACCTCCACGGGCGTGGAACTACGCGATCCGACCATCGGCCACGCCCGTCGTCGTGCCTTCCGTGGCAGGACGGTCACGGAGATCGCTTCGAAGGTGAACGTTGCTCGACGGGGTGAGCTCGTCGACGTGCTCGGACGCCTGGCGCGCGAGCAGAATCTGGCGGTCGTCATGTCCACCCACGAACTCGAACTCGCACTACGGGTGTCCGACCGGATGTGGCTGCTCGAAGCAGATCGCACACTGACATGCGACACTCCCGCTGCTCTCGCCGAATCCGGCCGTATCGGAGCGGCGTTCGATCGCGGACGCATGCGGTTCGGTCCTCGTAGGATGGTGTTCGACCTGGAAGCGGAGGACAGCCGTGTCTGATGCGATCGGGGTTCTCGAGCGAATCGCCGTATGGAGCCCGTACTTCCGCGTGAGTACCGGACCTGCCGACGACAGATGGCGTCCCACCGCAGATCTGGCCGACCCCGCGACCCGCGACGCTCTGGTGGCCGATATCGCCGCGCGGATGGACACCGACGAACCGCGCGTGGCAGCATCGACCCTCTTCTTCGGATACGTCGCACGCGTGTGGTCGGTGGCGATCGGTTCCGTCGTCGACTCCGGACGGTGCATTCGGCTCGATCCCGAGCAACTCCTGTGGCGCAACGACGCCGGGCTGCACTTGCACATCACCGAACCCGGATTCGGCGACGACATCGTGACGGAAGTCCTCGACCGGCAGATCGAACCTCTCGTCCATGCGTGGCGCGACGTGGTCGCGGCCGGCCTGTTGTGGGGCAACGCGGCATCCGCTCTGATCGGCGCTGGGCGGGTGATCGGTTCCGATGCACAGCCTCTCGTCGATGACCTTCTGTCCGATCCGCGTCTGGCGGACACTGTGGACCCGGCGACCGGCCGTCGCCGTAGTTGCTGTCTTTACTACCGCACACCCACCGGCGGGGTCTGCGGCGACTGCGTCTTCCCCACCCCGCCGGACGACCGCTCGAAGGAGATGCCGTGACAGTCGTGTTCGATCCCGAGAACTATTGGAACGACATGTGGTTCGGTCTGCTCATCGAAGGCTCGACACTGGAGGTCGCGGCCCCGAACGCACCGAAGAAGATCGGGATGTACGACGGGTACGTCACCGTCGACTTCGGTCGGTGGCACTTCCCTCTCTGCATCGGCGAACACACCGCGAGTGGGCCGGAACTCGGCCGGATCCGCCGCTGCGGTCGCGCCGAGTTGTACCGCAGGATCGGCAGGGACGACACCGTCACCTCATGGGGGCTGCGCATGTTCAACGGCCGGTACGAGCAGATGCTCACGATCATGCTGCCCACCCCGGTTCTCACCAACACCCAGCGACTGACGGAGGAACCGGTCTGGGAGCACCTCGAGGCGTGGGACCGCATCCGCGGAATTTCTGGGGCTGGAACCCGATCCACGCGATCGCACAGGTAGGGGCTTCCGGCACACATGAGTGTGAAGCCGGGCGCCGACCGAGGTCCGGCGCGGAGCGGTCCGTCCGCGAAGGCAGAACGCGCCCGGTCACCGGGCGGCCTCGATGTCGACCGACCGGTGGGGCAGGACCAGCGGTGTGCCTGCGACGGGATCGGTGATCACGGTGGCCTCCACACCGAAGACGTCGCGCACCATCTCGGAAGTGATGACTTCGCTGGGCGGTCCGGCGGTCACCATCGTCCCCGCGCGCATCGCCACAAGGTGATGGGCATAGCGACTGGCCATGTTGAGATCGTGCAACACCAGCACGATGGTGCGTCCGAGCCGGTGGTTGAGGGAAGCGAGCAGATCGAGCACCTCGATCTGATGGGCCAGGTCGAGGAAGGTCGTGGGCTCGTCGAGCAGCATGATGTCGGGATCCTGGGCCAACGCCAGCGCGATCCACACGCGTTGGCGTTGGCCACCGGACAGTTCTTCGATCGGGCTCTCGGCCAGCTGGTCGACGCCGGTCGCCGCCAGTGCGGCAGCCACCGCCCGCTCGTCTTCGGCACTCCACTGTCGGAACCACCGTTGATGGGGATGCCGGCCCCGGCCGACGAGATCGGCGACGGTGATGCCGTCCGGGGCAAGGGGCTGCTGCGGCAGCAGACCGAGGGCGCGGGCCAGTGTGCGCGCCGGCATCTCGGTGAGCTCGGTACCGTCCAGAAGGACTCGGCCGTGCTGCGGCGACAACAGGCGGGCCAGGCCCCGCAACAGCGTCGACTTGCCGCACCCGTTGGGTCCGACGATCGCCGTGATACGGCCGGCAGGCAGGCTCGTGCTCACCTGGTCGACGATCAGCGAGGATCCGTAGCCCAGGCTGAGCTGCTCGGTCGTCAACGAGACCGACCGGATCGCGTGTGCTGGCTGTGGTGTCATCCGGCGGCTCCGATGCGGTGGGCGCGGGCGAGGAGATAGAGCAGGACCGGCGCTCCGAGGATCGCCGTGAGGACTCCGACGGGCATCTCCGACGGCGCGAAAATCGAACGGCCCGCCAGATCGGCGCCGACCACCAGAAGGGCGCCGACGGCGGCAGAGGGCGCAAGGCCGATCTGCCGCTCGGCGAGGATGCGGCGAGTGATCTGCGGCGCCACCAGCGCGACGAAACCGATGGGTCCGGCAGCTGCGGTCGCCATCGCGGCGAGGACCACTGCAATCAGCAGCAACGACACCTTGCGGCCTTGACCGGCTCCGGTCAGGGTGCGGGTGAGATCGTCGCCGAGCTCGAGCAGCCGCAGGTGCCGCGACTCCACGATCAGGACCGGGACCGTCGCCGCCAGCGCGATGACAATGATGGTCACGTGCAGCCCGCTCCGATTAGCCAGGCTGCCGGTCAGCCAGGCAGCGGCACTCATGGCTCGGTGGATGTCGGAACGGGTGAGCAGATAGGAGATAGCGGAGGAAAGCATCGCCGCGACACCGATCCCGACCAGCACCAGCCGGAAGCCGTGCAGACCGCGCCGGTAAGCGATGAGCACGATCATCAGCGCAGCGAGGACCGCGCCGGCCAGCGCACCGAACACGAGCTGCAGACCGCTGCCCCCCACGACAAGCAGCACGGTCAATGCGCCCATCGCCGCCCCGGAATTGATGCCGATGATGTCGGGGCTGACGAGCGGATTGGCGGCGATGCGCTGCAATATGGCCCCCGAGAGCGCAAAAGCCGCGCCGACACCGAGCCCGGTCAGTGCCCGGGGCAGGCGGTCGCCCAGCACGACCTCGCGCTCGATGAGGGTGCCTCCGCCTCCCACGATGGTGACGGCGTCGGAAACCGAGATCGGGTACACCCCGAGGACCAAGGAAGCCGTGGCGACCGCAACGGCGGCCACGCCGGCGAGGACGGTGAGCAGCACCGAGGAGCGGCTGATCCGAAAGGAGACCGGGGTACCTCGCGGGGCCACCAGGAGCGTGTCGCGGGTTGGACCGCGGCGCACCGGCGAACTCATGTGCCGACCACCTTGCGGTTGCGGACCAGGTAGAGGAAGAACGGGGCGCCGACCAGGCCGGTGATGATCCCGACCTGCAGTTGTTCGGGTTGGACCAGGAGTCGTCCGAGGATGTCGGCGATCAGCAGCAGCATGGGCGCGAGCACGATGGTCCAGGCGAGCACCCAGCGGTAGTCCGAGCCCGTGATCATCCGTGCGATGTGGGGTACCACGAGCCCGATGAACCCGACCGGACCTGCGATAGCGGTAGCGCCACCCGCAAGCAGAACCACAGCGAGAGCCCCCGCGATGCGGTCGACCCACACACGGGCACCGAGGCTGCGGGCGAGATCCTCACCCAGAGCCAGAGCATTCAACGCGCGGGTCAGGCCAACAGCCAGGACGACACCGACGGCGATGAACGGCGCTACCGCGGCCAAAGCGTCACTGTCCGAACGGGTCAACGATCCCACGACCCAATAGCGGAAGTCCTCCATCGTGGAGGCGTCCTGGAGGGTGATCATCGTGGTGACCGCGCCCAGGAGCGCGGTCAACGCCGACCCGGCCAGAGCGAGCTTCACCGGCGTGGCACCACCCGGACCGAGCGAGCCGAGCATGTAGACGAAGACGGCGGCCACCGCAGCTCCTGCGAAGGCGAACCACACGTAACCGGCAGCGCTCGTGATGCCGAGACCGACCATCGCCGAAACCACCGCCAGCGCCGCGCCGGCGTTGATGCCCAACAGTCCGGGTCCCGCCAGGGGGTTGCGGGTCAGACCTTGCATCACCACGCCGGCGAGGCCGAGCGCCATCCCGGCCAGCAATCCGGTCACGGTCCGCGGGATGCGGATATATCGCACCACGCGCTCGACGTCACTGTCCGCCGAACCTGTAACGGCCCCGACCACGTCGGAGAGGCCGACCGGCAGGGTGCCGAGCAGGACCGAGCCGAGGGTCACGGCCACCAGAACAATCGTGGCCACCGCGAGCCCGAGTAGGCGAGTACGGTTGCCGCTCAGCAGGCCGGAACGCACGACAGGCGCGCCGGCAGCCGAGGCCGGACCGTCCGCAGACCGCTCCGGGGTCGTTGCCGCCGTCGTCACCGCCTACCTCACTCGCCCCCGTCTTGTCCGGTCTCGTCCTGGATGGCCAGGTCGGGGTGCAGCAGCGAAGCCAGCAGCTCGATTGCATGGGCGATGCGGACTCCGGCGGCGCGGTCAGCGAACAGGAAGGGATGCACGGCACCGTTCTGCACCGCCGACAGGCCCGCGAGCGCCGGGTTCTGCACGATCGTCTGCGCCTCCTCGGCGCCGTCCTGGCGGGTATAGGAGGCGTCGCAGCAGGTGCTGGTCAAGATGACATCGGGGTCGCGACGGATAAGCTCTTCGAGGTCGATCGCGACGTGGCGTCGCTCGACGAGGTCGGCGAAGGCGTTCACGCCCCCGGCCTGCGCGATGATCCGGGTACCGAAGTCGATGCCACCGGCGACGCGGATGCCACCGCCCTCATCGAGTAGGACGATCGCGACGCTCGGGCGGTCCGCCCCGGCCAGCACCTGGTCGACCGCCGCGATGCGCTGCTGTTGATCGGCAATGACCTCCTCGGCGCGCTCCTCGACGTCGAACAGGGCCCCGAGGTCGCGCAGGTCGTCATAGATCGTCTCGACGCTCACGGTGGCGGGGTCGATCGCCTCGTCCGACAGTCCGTCCGCGCTGGGGCACAGCGGGCTGAGGATCCAGCTCTGTATGCCGAGCCGGGTCAGACTCGCCCGCGTGCCGAAGCTCTCGTCGCCGGCGCCGTCCTCGGTGAACACGTTGTTGTACCCCGACAGGATGAAGTCCGGCCCGGTGGCCAGAAGCGCCTCACGACTGGGGAGCTTCTCGACGTACGGCACCTGCTCCTGGGCATCTGCGTACTCGGGCAACACCTGAGCATCGAGGAAGGCGGTCTCGATCAGGCGGTCGCTGATGCCCAGCGCATGCGCAATCTCGATGGCCGGCTGGTAGGCGGCATACACGCGTTCCGGTGGCGCTTCCACGGTGACGTCGATCCCGCAGTTCTCGACGGTCATGGAGTCGGCCGACGCGGCGTTCTCCTCGTCTGCGCCACATGCGCTCGCGCTGATCAGCGTCAGACATGCGGCGGCGACGCTCAGCGTCCGACGGTTCAGCGGAGTCATGCGACGGCCGTCCTTTCGATGCGCTGGGGGAATCGGCACTCGGGCCGGATCAAGGCATGGAAGGTGCGGGTCGCAGCGACCTGATCACTGATTCCCGGTGCGTGGGCGATCGCGATGGCGCGCCCTTCGACAGGATCCGGACGCCGAAGAGGTACAGCGGAGACAGAATGGGAGAGAGATGGGTGCACGGCTTCGCGCAGCCTTTCTCGGGGTAGGCCGCCCCGATGCTGAAAGGTACGAATGGGGCGAGTATCTGGCTCGCAGACGCTTGTCGAAGCGCCGCTCACAGTGGCGGTACCGCGCCGGATTCACACCGGCTTCCTCGGATCCCATCGTGATGGACGAACTGAGGCTAGCAGGAGCCGACCATGCCCGAATTCCCGGCTCGGCCGAAGTAGGAGCCGGGGGCGGTGCAGGTCGGTGGTGGCGCAACGCCACTCGAACGGCGTAGCGGTTGTGTCCTGTTCGACGCCGGTACCACCGCTGTGCGGGAGACCGACGTCATCGCCCGGCCCTGTCCCGGCACCGGAGAAGAGACCCGAGGGGAATCAACGCTATCCTCGCGGCGTGGACTCACGGATGCCGGTGCTTGCGCAGGTGCGCGGTGCTGCCGTGGGGTCGGTGTCGGGGGCGGTGAGTATCGCCGCCCATGGTGTGGCCGGTGGCGGGATGCCGCCGAGCCAGTCGGCGGTGGTGTTGCTGCTGGCGGCGTGCGCCGGCGTCGGTGCCGCGGTCGCCGCCGTCACCGTGCGCGATCGGAACTGGGTGTTTCTCCTCGCGGCACTGACTGCCGGACAGGTGGTCGGGCACACCACCCTCTCGGTGGTCGACGACCACGCGCACGGGCTGGAACTGTCGCCCGCGATGATCGCCGCCCACCTTGCCGCTGTTGCGGTCTCCGCCGCTGCGGTGCGCGCCGTCGAAGGTGCGTGCCTGCACGTGTTGGGGGCGTTCACCCGCGTGATGCTGGTGCTCGTTTCTGTCCCGCCTGCGCAGACCGTGGTCTGGTCGGCGACCCCGCTCTATCGGGCGACGCTGTCGTTGTGGTTGCTGGCCGGCGCCGCCGCCGGTACCCGCGGACCGCCGACCGCGGCGTAGTCGGCCTCCCTACCCGATCCGCCTGCTGCGCCGTCCCCGGCGCGGGAGAGCACGCGATCGCCGACGGGTGTCCGACATTCTTCTTCCGCCGTCCTGCCTTCGCCCCGTGCTGGGGTGCCGAGTGTATGGCGTGCGTGCCCTCAGCGGCATCGACCGGATTCGATCTGCCAAGTCCCCTCGATGCCCGCCTTTCCTGACGGTCGCCTCACCGACCGCATCTCCAGCGGTGCCCGTGCTCCTGCACGGACACCGCCGAAAAACGCGCACACGGTGAGCACCTCACGACAGCCGAATCGAGACACACTCATGTCCGTTCCCGAACTCGACCGCGGCACCATCGCCGCGGACAATTCCGCCGCCGAGCCCGCCCGGGCTGCGGCGCAGGATTCTTCACCGCCGCGCAGCATGCGGCCGCTGATCATGCGGCTGCACTTCTACGCCGGGATCCTGGTGGCCCCGTTCCTGCTGATCGCGACGATCAGCGGGGGCCTCTACGCGATCGCCCCGACCCTCGAACAGGTGCTCTACCGCGACCTGCTGCACGTCGATTCCACCGGTCCGGCACTGCCGGTCGCCGAGCAGGTCCGCGCCGCCCAACAGCTACGCCCGGACCTGACCGTCTCAGCGGTACGCCCCGCATCCGAGGTCGGTGAGACCACCCGGGTGCTGTTCACCGATCCGTCCCTCGGTGAATCCGAGCGCACTGCCGTGTTCATCGATCCCGCGACCGCCTCGTCGACCGGTCAGTCGGTGGTCTACGGCAGTAGCAGCGCGCTGCCGGTACGCACCTGGATTTCCCAGCTGCACCGGCACCTGCATCTGGGTGAGCCCGGCCGGATCTACAGCGAACTGGCCGCCTCCTGGTTGTGGGTCATCGCTCTGGGCGGGGTGTACCTGTGGGTGCAGCGCTACCGCACCCAGCGCACCCGCACCCGGCAGTCGGCGCGACTGCTGACCTTCGACCGCGGCGCGCGGGGCCGCAACCGCACCCTCGGCTGGCACGGCACCACCGGCCTGTGGATCGCGGTCGGCTCGATCTTCCTGTCGGCCACCGGGTTGACCTGGTCCACATATGCCGGGGCGAATGTGGGCGAGTTGCGTACCGCGTTGAGCTGGACCACCCCGACGCTCGATACCACCCTCGGCGTCTCGGACACCGCGCCTGCAGCCGGTGGACACGACGGCCACGACGGCCATACTGCCGCTGTTGCCGATACGGGCGCACTCGATCGCAACATCGGCGCTCTGGACCGCGTCCTTGCCGCCGCTGCCGAGCATCGAGTGACCGAACACGTCGAGATGAGCATCCCGGCCGACGGCCACACTGCCGTCACCGTCACCGAAACCCGCCAGCCCTGGCAGTTCGTCACCGACGCGGTCGCGATCGACCCGGCCACCGGGGCGGTGACCGCCACCAACACGTTCGCGGACTGGCCGCTGGCCGCCCAGCTCACCACCTGGGGCATCGCCCTGCACATGGGCATCTTGTTCGGGCTGCTCAACCAGCTGGTATTGCTCGCTCTCGCGGTCGCGTTGGGCACGGTCATCGTGCGCGGCTACCAGCTGTGGTGGCAGCGTCGCCCCACCCGCGGATCGCGCCGGGTGGCGCGCCCACCGCTGCGTGGGACGTGGCGACGCCTGCACCCGGTCACCGTCGTCGCGGTGGTCGCTGCTGCGGTGACCGTCGGGTGGTTCGCTCCGCTGCTGGGACTGAGCCTGCTCGCATTCCTGCTCGTCGACGTCGCGGTCGGTCTGCTGCGGCGCCGGCGTCCGCCCGAGCACTCCCCCGAGGGGACCTCCGCGACCGGCTGAGTCTCGCTGTCTCCGGCCCGGCGGGGGGGGGGGGGGCCCCCCCCCCCCCCCCCCCCCCGCCCGCAAAAACAAACCCCCAGGGTTTTAAAAAAGAAGACATAGGGGGGGGGGCGGGGGGCGGGGGGGCCCCCCCCCCCCCC
>NZ_LZMJ01000032.1:0-34916 GCF_001665495.1 Rhodococcus sp. 852002-51564_SCH6189132-a | reverse complement strand
GCCGTGTTCGCCGCCGGGGCCCTAAAACCCGCCCCCCACGGGGCCCCCCCGGTGGCGCCGGGGGGCCTGGGGGCCCCCCCCCCCCCCCCCCGGGGGGCCCCCCCGCCCCGGGGGTCGTCGGGGGGGCCCGGCCCGGGGGGGTGGTCCCCGCCCCCGGCCCCCCCCCCGACCGGGCAATCCTCACACTCCCGAGTTCGTATACAGAGGAACGCATTCCGGACTTGGTAGAGCGTCGTCGAGCCCACGCACGCCGAGGAAGGAGGCGATCCTTGTATAGTCGGCGCTGCGATCGGTTCGCCGCATGTCGTCGTGAGGAGCCCCGAAGACCTCATGTGCGCGCCGAAGCACCCGATGCCGACAGGTATCGGGTGTGAGAGGGAACCCGGTGGGAATCCGGGACTGTCCCGCAGCGGTATGCAGGAACGACCGCCGTCACCAAGCACTGGACCACCAGGTCCGGGAAGCGACGGCCACTAGGTCCATCCCGACGGAATCGGGAATGGGTGCCTGCGAGTCCGAAGACCTGCCGATCGTGTCGGGCACGCCGTGCCCGACGGTATGCCGCCTCGTGGAATGGGCGCGCGCCGATCGGCAACACCTCGACCACAGGTCGAGAACACGGGGCTCGTATCGGGATGCGCGTTCATCGGGCGGTAGACCACCCAGCGACGAACACCGGAGAAAACCTGATGTCTGCTCCGACAGCATCCTCATTCACCGCCACCGTGCTCGGCTCCGCACGCATCGGACCGAACCGCGAACTGAAGAAGGCCACCGAAGCCTACTGGGCCGGGCGCCTCGACCGCAGTGGCCTGGAATCGGTTGCCGCACAACTGCGCGCCGACACGTGGTCACGTCAACACACAGCCGGGCTGGACTCGATCCCGGTCGGAACGTTCTCGTTCTACGACCACGTCCTCGACACAGCAGTCATGCTCGGGGCGTTGCCTGCCCGGGTCGCGGATATCGCCGACGACCTCGACCGCTATTTCGCCGCAGCACGCGGCACCGACGATATCGCCCCACTCGAGATGACCAAGTGGTTCGACACCAACTACCACTACCTCGTCCCCGAGATCGGACCCGACACCGTCTTCGAACTCGATGCCACAAAGATTCTGGGTGAGATCGCGCAGGCACGCGAGCTCGGTGTGCCCGCTCGCCCCGTCGTCCTGGGTCCACTGACCTTCCTGCTGCTGTCGAAGCCCGTCGACGGGCAAGGACCGCTGCTCGGCCGCGTCGACGAGCTCGTTCCCCTCTATCTGGACCTGTTGGCGCAGCTCGCCGACACCGGGGTCGACTGGGTACAGCTCGACGAACCGGCGTTGGTCCGCGACCTCGACTCACCTGCCCTCGATGCGATCGGACGGGTGTACAACGCCCTGGTGCAGGCACCGAAGCGGCCGTCGATTCTCGTCGCGTCGTACTTCGGCAGCCTCGGGCCGGCGCTCGAGCGGCTCGCACGCACCGGAGTCGAAGGTCTCGCCGTCGACCTGGTAGCCGGTAGCACCACCGGAATCGCAGGCCTGCCCGAGCTCGCCGACAAGCTCATCGTCGCCGGCGTCGTCGACGGCCGCAACGTCTGGCGCACCGACCTCGAACAGGCCTTGTCGACGCTGGCCACCCTGCTCGGTTCCGCCGCCGCCGTTGCGGTGTCGTCGTCGTGCTCACTGTTGCACGTGCCGTACACGATCGATGCCGAACCGGATCTCGAC
This sequence comes from Rhodococcus sp. 852002-51564_SCH6189132-a, assembly GCF_001665495.1. Classification (NCBI taxonomy): domain Bacteria; kingdom Bacillati; phylum Actinomycetota; class Actinomycetes; order Mycobacteriales; family Nocardiaceae; genus Rhodococcus; species Rhodococcus sp. 852002-51564_SCH6189132-a. The sequence continues at coordinate 33,201 of NZ_LZMJ01000032.1, read as the reverse complement.
GCATCGCTGCGCACGTGGTTGGCCTTCGGCAGCGAGAAGGTCTCGGAGATCGTCACTCTCGCCACCGCTCTGCGTACGGGATGCGACGCCGTCACCGACGAACTCGCCGCTGCCCGTACCGCCGCGCAGATGCGGGCCTCGGATCCGCGTCTACGCAACGATCGGGTGCGAGGTGTCCTTGCCTCGATCTGCACCGACCGCACCCGCACCCCTGCCGATCGACGGCGCGAGATCCAGCGCCGCCAGCTCGATCTGCCACTGTTGCCGACGACCACGATCGGCTCGTACCCACAGACGGCCCGCATCCGCGTGGCCCGTGCAGCGTTGCGCACGGGCGAGATCGACCACGGCGAGTACGTGCGTCGGATGCGCGACGAGATCGCCGACGTGGTTGCGCTGCAGGAGAAGCTGGGACTCGATGTGCTGGTGCACGGCGAGCCCGAACGCAACGACATGGTGCAGTACTTCGCCGAGCAGCTCGACGGGTTCTTCGCCACCACCAACGGTTGGGTGCAGTCCTACGGCACGCGGTGTGTGCGGCCGCCGATCCTCTACGGTGACGTCGCACGCCGCGCACCGATGACCGTCGAGTGGATCGTCCACGCCCAGTCTCTCACGGACAAGCCGGTCAAAGGCATGCTCACGGGCCCTGTCACGATCCTGGCGTGGTCGTTCGTCCGCGACGATCAGCCGCTCGCCGAGACCGCCGACCAGATCGCGCTCGCGATCCGCGACGAGACGGTGGACCTGCAGGCCGCCGGGGTGCGCATCATCCAGGTCGACGAGCCTGCGCTTCGTGAACTCCTGCCGCTGCGCGCGTCGGAACAACCCGACTACCTGAAGTGGGCGGTCGGTGCGTTCCGGTTGGCGACATCCGGTGTCGCCGACTCCACGCAGATCCACACCCACCTGTGCTATTCGGAGTTCGGAGAGGTGATCGAGGCGATCGCCGAACTCGACGCCGACGTCACGTCCATCGAAGCGGCCCGCTCGCGCATGGAGGTCCTCGACGATCTCGACGCCGCGGGATTCGACCTCGGCGTGGGCCCCGGCGTGTACGACATCCATTCGCCGCGGGTCCCGAGCGAGGACGAGATCACAGCACTGTTGCGCAAGGCTCTGCAGGCGGTGCCCGCCGAGCGACTGTGGGTCAACCCGGACTGCGGGCTCAAGACCCGCGGCACGACGGAGGTCACGGCCTCACTGGCGAATCTCGTCGCCGCTGCCGCCACCGTGCGCGCCGAACTGAACCGATAACTACCGCACTACGAAGAAGGTCGTCGACAATGTCCACCCCTCGCATTCGCACCACCCATGCGGGAAGTCTCCCGCGCACCGCTGCCCTCGTCGAAGCCAACCGAGCACGACGAGAAGCGGCAGACGGCTTTCGCCTCGATACCTCCGAGGAGTTCGCACAGTTGCTCGGCAACGAGGTGACCGCGCTGGTTCGGCGCCAGGTCGACCTCGGCATCTGCATTCCCGGCGACGGCGAGTACGGCAAGGCCATGTCCTCGACCGTCGATTACGGTGCCTGGTGGTCGTACTCGTTCCAGCGCCTGTCCGGTCTCCAGTTGACCGACGGAGGACCGTTCGGCAGTACACCGATCCGGTCGACACCCGGCAACGTGCGTCTGACCACCTTCCCCGACCGGCGCGACTGGACGCTGTTCGCTGAGGCCTACGGCGATCCCGACAGCGGGGTGTCGATCGGGAAGGAGGCACCCCTCTTCCCTACTGCGACCGGACCGGTCACCTATATCGGCCACGACGCCATCGCGTCGGACATCGCGAATCTGAAGTCCGCGCTGGCGGCCGCAGGGGTCGAGAACGGTTTCATGACTTCCTTGTCACCGGGTAGCGCCTCGCGGATCGGCAACGAGCACTACGCAACCGAGGAAGAATTCATCTGGGCATGCGCGGATGCCATGCGCGAGGAGTACGAAGCGATCATCGACGCCGGTCTGATCCTGCAGATCGACGACCCGTCCATCGCCGAGAACTGGGACCAGATCAACCCCGAGCCGACGGTCGAGGACTACCTGGCTTTCACCCGCATCCGGGTGGAAGCGCTGAACTACGCCCTGCGGGGTCTGCCCCAGGACCGGATCCGCTTCCATCTGTGCTGGGGCAGTTGGCACGGCCCGCACACCACCGATCTCGAGTTCGAGTACCTCGTCGAAACCATGCTCGACATCGACGCCGGGTCCTACTCGTTCGAGGCCGCCAACGTCCGTCACGAACACGAGTGGCGGGTGTGGGAGGACGTGAAGCTTCCCGACGGGAAGCAGATCGTGCCCGGCGTCATCAGCCACGCGACGAACGTCGTCGAACATCCCGAACTCGTGGCCGACCGCATCGAACGTTTCGCGAATCTCGTCGGTGCGGAGAATGTGGTCGCCTCCACCGACTGCGGACTCGGCGGACGCATTCATCCTCAGATCGCGTGGGCCAAGCTCGAATCCCTGGTCCGAGGCGCGGAGTTGGCGACGAAGCGCATCGCATGACATGACCGCAAACGATTGGGCCCGCAGCGTTGAACGCTGCGGGCCCGATCGGAAGCATCCCGGGGTCGGGAGACGGTGACGGAAATATCCCGGGATGCAGTTCGAGCGGGTGTCAGGCCACGGTCGACCTCTGCGGCACCCCCGTGTATTCGCTCAGCGGACGGATGAGGGCGTTGGACTCACCTTGCTCGATGATGTGTGCAGTCCACCCGGTGATACGGCTCATGACGAAGATCGGGGTGAACACCTCGATGTCGAAGCCCATCAGGTGGTAGGCCGGCCCGGTGGGGAAGTCCGGATTCGGCTCGATGCCGGTGGCCTCGGCCATGGTCTTCTCGCGGATGTCGTACATCTGCACCCACTATCCGGTTCCGTGTCGAGCACAACCTCGAAGGACGGCTTGTTGTCGGACAGACGCGGAACCTTCGCGTTCTCGTCGGCGAGATTCTCCCGAACGGGATCGGTCCAGGTCGCGGTGCCGACCACGCGGTCGGCGAGACCGAGCGACCGCAGGATCTCGGTGGATCCCTGATTCAGGGACACCGCCCGCTGTGGTGGCGCGTCGATGGTGAGCGTCCTGCCGCAGTTCTCGATGGTGAGCGGGTAGACCGATGCCGCGGTGTCCTGTTCGACTGTCCCGGATGTGTCGTCACTCGACGAGCAACCGGAGACGGCCAACGCCGCCGCTAGCAGTGCGCCGGCTGCGCGCAGCGCCGAATTCCGCCCTTGCGGGCGGTCGATATCGAATTGTTCATGTCCATCCTCGTGGGTCCTGCTTCGGCGGCGCAGGTGTCCTGGCTCCCGGATCGACGCTCGCCCCGGCCTTCCAACCCCTGTGGGCCGTGACCGTGCTATTGGGGGATCACTCCTCGGTGACAGTTGCGGGACAGCCACGGATTCGCACCGTTGTTCCCTACGTCGCTACGAACAGTGCAAGACCCGGCGTCGGTCCCGGAACCGCGCAACCGGGCGCCCTCCACCCACCGACACCGGATGAGGCACCATGTCCGAATGGCATCCCGCCGAAGAACCCTCGTCGTCGTATCCGCCGTGCTCGTGGTGCTGGTCGTCGTCGCCGTCGCGATCTTCCAGCTTTCGAACTCCCGCACCTTCCAGCTGTTCGGGGCACTCGTCCATAGGGTGGAGACACCCGAGAAGGTGGTCGCGCTGACCCTCGACGACGGCCCGAGCGTCCTCACCCCGCAGGTCCTGCAGACCCTCGAGGACGCCGACGTCCCCGCCACCTTCTACGTCACCGGCTCGGAACTCGAACAACGACCGGAGCTGGGCCGGGCCATCGTCGAGGCCGGGCACGAACTCGGTAATCACACCGCGACGCACCGCAGGATGATGCTCGTCGGCAGCGGCACGGTGGCCGAGGAGATCGAGCGCACCGACGCCGCGATTCGCGAGACCGGGTTCGACGGGGAGATCACCTTCCGCCCGCCCTACGGCAAGAAGCTCGTCGCGCTCCCCCGCTATCTCGACCAGCACGACCGGACCACCGTGATGTGGGACGTCGAACCGGATTCCGATGCGTCCGACACCGAGACGATCGTGCAGACCGCACTCGACGAGACCCGTCCCGGCTCGATCATCCTGCTGCACGTCATGTACCCCTCCCGGACAGCGTCGCTGGAGGCGATTCCCGGGATCGTCGACGGCCTGCGCGCCGAGGGCTACCGGTTCGTGACGGTGTCGGAACTGCTCGACATGCAGACCTCGTGAACTCCGGGGCGCGAAATGGTCATCGATGCGCGCTGTTACGCGCTCCGATGACCATTTCGCGCTCTGATTCTCAGGTGAACGGGACTCCGCCGGTGACGGCGATGGTCTCCCCGGTGATGTAGCTCGACTCCTGGGAGGCGAGGAAGACGTAGGCCGGGGCGAGTTCGGCGGGCTGGCCGGGGTAGGCGATCTCCGGTTGTTCCTCGAGCGGTGGGACGGGATGCTGCTCTCCCGGGTGCTGCATGCGGTACTGGTCCTGGTCCGGCATTCTCGCCCTCCCTCGATCGGGTTCGTAAGGGGCGATACCCGGTGCACCACGGCGCCACACCGGCACCGCTCCGGACGCATGTGTCGGAGCATAATCGCAGGTGGACGACATGAGCGAGGTCACATCGGTGTACGGCGCATAATGGCCACCCATGTGTCGGAACGGAGAGGTCGAGGCATGAGCGCGGACGGTACGAGCGCGGACCTGTCGGCCTATCGGAACGACTTCGCCCGGATCGAGAAGAAGGTCGCCGGGGAGTTCGACGCCGGTCGCCGCGGACGGGTCCTGGCGATCTGCGTCGTCGTCCTGACGGTGTGCATGGTGCTTCCGCAGACGTCGTCGGCGTGGTCGTGGACGGTCTTCGGTAGTTGGTTCGGCGACACCGCACCCGTGGCGGTGCCGCTGCGGATCTTCGCGGCCCTGGCCCTCGTGTTCGGGGTGGTGATCTCGACGCTGGCGTTGTGGCTGCGACGATGGAAGCTGGCGTCGCTCGCGATGCTCGGCTCGGGGCTGTCGTCGTTCTTCGGGCTGTTGGCGTACTGGTCGCAGGCGGGAATGATCACGAACGCTCCGCATCACCCGACCGTGGCGTTGGTCGCCGAATGGCTGGTGATGATCGTGATGACCTCGCAGTGGTTGCCGATCGTGCTGAGCCGGTCGCCGACGGACGTCCCGCCCCGGCCGCATCCGCTGCGGACCGGTCGCCCGTAGGTCAGCGCTCGACGAGCGAGCCCATCTTCTTCGCCAGGAACTCGATGCTGCGACGCGGCATCAGCCTGGCGAGCAGGTCGAGCATCGTCGCGTCCTTGCCGATGCACACCCGGAAGGTGCCCTTCTCGATCGCGTCGACGATCCTGCGGGCTGCCTCGGCGGACGAGGTGATCTTGACGGAGGCGTCAGTGCTGCGTCCCGGGATGGCGGCACCGGAGTTCTCGGCGATGCCGGTGCGGACGGCGCCTGGGAACACCAGCGTCACCGCGACCTTCGTCATGCGCAGTTCGGCGTACAGACCTTCGGTGAGCAGTTTGACCGCCGCCTTGCTCGCGCCGTAGACGGACTGGCCCGGCACGGGCACGAAGGCTCCCATGCTCGAGACATTGAGCAGGCTCGCTTCGGGCCGGGTGAGCAGTGCGGGCAGGAACGCCTTGCACATGTGCACGACACCCCAGTAGTTGACGTCGAGGACCTTGTTCATCTCGTCGTACGGCAGCTCCGCGAACGGGACGAACTTCTGGATGATGCCGGCGACGTTGGCGACGCCGTCGACCCGTCCGTGCGCAGTGGTCACCTCGGTCACCAGCGCTTCGACGGCGGCGCGGTCGGAGACGTCGACCGTGTGGGTGGTGAGACGGTCGACATAGGCGTCCGCCAGAGCACGGGTGCCGTCGAGAGCCTCGGTGCGGAAGTCGATCGCCGCGACCCGCGCGCCACGCACGAGGAGTTCGAGGACGACATCGCGTCCGATCCCGTTGCCTCCACCGGTGACGACGAAAACCCTGTCACGGATCTGCATGCTGCCTCCTTGTGTCGTTGGGTCCAGTCAATCCGGTCCGGAGCACCGACGCCACCCCGAAGTGTGCGCGTGCACGTCTGCGGGTATCCGTCCGGACACGAGTCGGCCCAGCGTACGGAGGTAGAAGTGACGACGTCGAAGAAGAAGGACGACGAGGTGCGCAAGGACCCGCCGGGGCCGGTCGATCACGGTCGCAACGGCGGCATGGCAACGCGGGAGAACGCTCCCGAGGTGGTCGAGCGCTCGGACGACGACGAGAAGTGATCTCGTTCAGGACGATGTGAAAGGCCACGAGGCCACCGATCGGGCCGATATGTTGGGCATATGCAGTTCGCCGGACCGGCCGAACAGTACAACCGTTTCATGGGCCGTTACGCAGCGACGCTCGCGCCCGCCTTGGCGGACGCGAGCGAGGTGAGGGCCGGGCATCGGGTCTGCGACGTGGGCTGCGGGCCGGGTGGGCTGACCCGTGAACTGGTCGGCCGGGTCGGCGCAGCGAACGTCGCGGCGATCGACCCGGCTCCCCAGTTCGCAGCGGCGTGCCGGCAGATAGCACCGGAGATCGACGTTCGCGTCGGGGTGGCCGAGAATCTGCCGTGGCCGGACGGAACGTTCGACGTCACCCTGGCGTCGCTGGTCCTCGGATTCATGAACGATCCCGAACTGGGCGTGCGCGAGATGGTGCGGGTGACCCGCCCGGGCGGCACCGTCGCCGCATGCATGTGGGACACCACGGCCGGCGGGATGACGATGCTCCGCATCTTCTGGGCCGCGGTGGGAACGGTCGAGCCCGGGTCTCCGGGTGAGACGAGGTTGGCCGGTACCACCGAGGGCGATATCGCCGAGCGGTTCCGCCGTGCCGGTCTGGACGACGTGATCGGTGGTGCCCTGTCCGCACGCGCGGACTACGCCGATTTCTACGACTTCTGGGAGCCCTTCACGTTCGGCGTAGGACCGGCCGGGCGGCACCTGGTGTCGATGCCCGAAAGGCACCGCGCTGCAGTACGTGACGCCTGTCGTGATGCTCTTCCGTCGGGACCGTTCTCGCTCGACGCCCGCGCCTGGTACGCGCGGGGAACGGTTCCGGGCGACCCGAACTCATCCTCGTCGCAGTAGATAGGTGTCCATCACCCAGCCTCGGGCCCCCTTGGCCCGGGCACGAGCCTCCCGGATCGCCGGGAGCACCTCGGCGAGCGGGCCGGCGACGAGTTCTTCGTCGTCGGTCCCCAGATTCGCACCCCACCAGATGTTCCAGGCCCCGTCGAGGTCGGCGCAGGCGAGGCCGCCGTCGAGCATCACCACGATGTTCGACGCACCCGCTGCAACGTCCTGCACCAGCCTGCGACCGGTCGTGACGGTGATCGGCCCACCGATGGTGTTGAGCACGAGACGATGTCGGGCCGCGAGCAGTTGCACACTGCTGACACCGGGAACGACGTCGTAGTCGAACCGCACCCTCCCACGATCGAGGATGCGTTCGACGACGCGGATCGTGCTGTCGTACAGGCTCGGATCGCCCCAGACCAGGAAGCCGACCGTCTCGTCCTCCCGAACCTGTTCGAGCAGAACGGTCTCGTACGCCTCGGCGCGGGCGGCGTGCCAGTCGCGTACCTCGTCGCCGTAGTGCGCCGGGTTACGGTCCCGGGGCGGGTCGGGCACCACGATCACCCGATGCGCACCGGAGGTGTGGCGGCGCAAGACCTCCTCGCGGACCGCCACGAGATCGTCCACGCCCCGCTTCTTGTCGGGCACGAGGAAGACGTCGACGCTCTCGAGCGCGTGCACTGCCGCAACCGTGAGATCGTCCGGGCCCCCGGGGCCGATCCCAATGAGCCGAACCCTCACCCCCGATCCTCGAGATCGCCCTCGACGTCGAGATAGGCCTGCTGCAGTCTGTTCATCGTCTCGGGATCCGGTTCGGCCCACAGTCCGCGATCGGCCGCCTCGGTGAGCCGTTCGACGATCCCGCGCAACGCCCACGGATTCGCCTCGCGGAGGAACTGCTGGTTCTCGGGGTCGAGCGCGTAGTTCTGTGCGAGCGACTCGTACATCCAGTCCTCGACCACACCGGCAGTGGCGTCGTAGCCGAACAGGTAGTCGACGGTCGCGGCGAGTTCGAACGCACCCTTGTAACCGTGCCGGCGCATCGCACCGATCCACCGCGGGTTGACGACCCGGGCGCGGAAGACCCGTGCGGTCTCCTCCGCCAGTGATCGGGTGCGCACCGCATCGGGGGTGGTGGAGTCGCCGATGTACGCCTTCGGGTCGGTGCCCGTCAGCGCCCGCACCGTTGCGACCATGCCGCCGTGATACTGGAAGTAGTCGTCGGAGTCGGCGATGTCGTGTTCGCGGGTGTCGGTGTTCTTCGCCGCCACCGCGATCCGTCGGTAGTTCGCACGCATGTCGTCGGCGGCCGGAACACCGTGCAGCCCACGCCCGTAGGCGAAGCCACCCCAGGCGGTGTAGACCTCGGCGAGATCGGCGTCGGTGCGCCAATTGCCGGAGTCGATGAGTTGCAGGATGCCGGCCCCGTACGAGCCGGGCTTCGATCCGAAGATGCGCCGCACCGCACGGTCGGCGTCGCCGTGTTCGGCTTCGTCCCGCCGAGCGTGGGCTCGCACGTAGTTCTGCTCGTCGGGTTCGTCGAGGGCGGCGACCATGCGGATCGCGTCGTCGAGCATCCCGATGACGTGCGGGAACGCATCACGGAAGAAACCGGAGATGCGGACCGTGACGTCGATGCGGGGCCGGCCGAGTTCCTCGAGCGGGATCACGGTCAGTTCGCGCACCCGACGCGACTCGGCGTCCCATTCCGGCCGCACACCGATGAGTGCGAGCACTTCGGCGATGTCGTCGCCGGCGGTGCGCATCGCCGAGGTCCCCCACACCGACAGGCCGACCGACTGCGGGTACTCCCCCGTATCGGCGAGATACCGCTCGATCAGATTGTCCGCCAACGCGACACCGGTGTCGTATGCGAGGCGGCTCGGGACGGCCTTCGGGTCGACGGTGTAGAAGTTGCGCCCGGTCGGCAGCACGTTGACCAGTCCACGCAAGGGTGAACCGGACGGGCCGGCCGGGACGTACCCGCCGTCGAGCGCGTGGAGCACGGCGTCGAGCTCGGCAGTCGTGCCCGCGAGCCGGGGAACCACTTCGTCGGCAGCGAAGGTGAGCACCCGCGCGACCTCGGAATCGGTATGGCCGAGAACGGATTCGACAACGCGCGCGGCCGACCCGGTGTTCCAGTCGTCGTCCTCCATGGCCTGCACGAGCGCCCGTGCGATGTTCTCGATTCCGTCGACCTCGGTCAGCGGGGCGTCGGGCTTCAGTCCCAGCGCGGTGCGCAATCCAGGGACGGCGTTACTCTTGCCACCCCATATCTGGGCGGCACGCAGGATCGACAGCACCAGATTCACCCGTGCCTCCCCGACCGGTGCGGCACCGAGAACGTGCAGGCCGTCGCGGATCTGCGCGTCCTTGACCTCGCACAACCATCCATCGACGTGCAGCAGGAAGTCGTCGAACTCGGCGTCGTGCGGGCGGTCGTCGAGCCCGAGATCGTGATCGAGTTTCGCCGCCTGGATCAGCGTCCAGATCTGCGCGCGGATCGCGGGCAGTTTCGCCGGGTCCATCGCGGCGATGTTGGAGTACTCGTCGAGCAGTTGCTCCAAACGAGCGATGTCGCCGTACGATTCGGCGCGCGCCATCGGCGGGATCAGGTGATCGACGATGATCGCATGGGCACGGCGCTTGGCCTGCGCACCTTCACCCGGATCGTTGACGAGGAACGGATAGATCAGCGGCAGATTGCCGATGGCCGCGTCGGTCGCGCACGCCGCGGACAGGCCCGCGTTCTTCCCGGGCAACCATTCCATCGAACCGTGTTTGCCCAGGTGAACCACGGCATCGGCACCGAAGCCGTGCTCGACCCACTTGTACGCGGCGAGGTAATGATGCGACGGCGCCATGTCGGGATCGTGGTAGATCGCCACCGGGTTCTCGCCGAAACCGCGCGGCGGCTGGATCATCAGCACCACGTTGCCGGCCTGCAGGGTCGCCAGCACGATTGCCTGGTCGTCACCGCTGCCGTCGACGAACAGCGACCCGGGGGCCGGCCCCCACGTCTCGGCGATGGCGTCGGTGAGCTCGGCCGGAAGATCGCCGGTCCACGCGAGATAGTCGGACGTGGTCACGCGCACCGGGTTTCCGGCCAGCTGGTCGGCGGTGAGCCATTCCTCGTCCTGTCCACCGGCATCGATCAGGGCGTGGATGAGGGTGTTGCCGGCCTCGGTGTCGTCCTCGAGGTCCATGCCGGGAAATCCGTCGCCGAGGTCGTATCCGGCATCGCGTAGAGCGCGCAGCATGTGGATCGCCGACACCGGGGTGTCGAGACCGACGGCATTGCCGACCCGGGAATGTTTGGTCGGGTAGGCGGACAGCATGATGGCTATCCGGCGCTGCGGCGGCGGTACGTGTCGCAGTCGTGCGTGCGCCACCGCGATACCGGCGACGCGACGGCACCGTTCCGGGTCGGTGACGTAGCGGGGCAGTCCGTCGGCGTCGAGTTCCTTGAACGAGAACGGCACCGTGATGATGCGGCCGTCGAACTCGGGGACCGCGATCTGCGTGGCCGAATCCAGCGGCGACACACCGTCGTCCGACTCCGCCCAATCCTCGCGACTCCAGGTCAGGCACAGGGCCTGCAGGATCGGGATGTCGAGCGCGGCGAGCGCCCCGACGTCCCATGCCTCGTCCTCACCGCCGGCACTCACCGTGGCGGGTTTGGTTCCACCGGCTGCCAGCACCGTCACGACGAGCGCGTCGAGGGTACCGAGTTCGGCGAGGAGATCGGTGGGTGCTCCGCGCAGCGACGCGCAGTGGATCACGACGCCGCGGGCCCTGCCGGTCGCGTCGATCGCGTCGGCGAGATCGTGCGCGAACTGCACGTTTCCGCTGGTGTGGTGGGCCCGGTAGAACAGCACACCGACGCGTGGCAGCCGGTCGTCGGCCGGCCCCTCAGGCCGGTCGAGCACACCCCACTCGGGCAATTCGACGGGCGGATCGAAGCCTTCACCGCCGAGCAGCACGGTGTCGGTGAGGAAGGCATGGAGCTGCGCGAGGTTGGCGGGACCGCCGTACGCGAGATAGCGGTGCGCCTCGGCAGCGATGCCGATCGGCACCGTCGAATGCCCCATGAGCTCGGCGTCCGGGGTCTGTTCACCACCGAGAACGACGACCGGGACGCCGGCCGCGAGCACGACGTCGAGCCCGTTGCGCCAACTGCGCGCGGACCCCAGGATCCGCACGACGACCAGGTCCGATCCGCTGAGCAGACCGGGCAGTTCGGTGGACACGTCAAGGCGGGACGGGTTACCCAGCGCCCACTCGACATCGCTCGACCGAGCCGACAGCAGGTCGGTGTCGGACGTCGACAACAAAGTCAGGCGCGTCACGACGCAACCCGAAAACACAGGCGTACAGCCATGTTCAGTCTCCAAAACCCTCGTGGACCTCACGTGCCGTGGCCGGTCTCCTGGCTGACGGGTCACCGCTGCTGCGCCGACCTTCCCGGATGAGATCCAGTGGCCTCCACACCGGCGGACCGGTACGGACGAGGGCGAGCAACTATCCGCTCACAGTGGCGAGGGCCGCGCCGGTTTCCCACCGGCTTCCCGAGCACCACGGCAAGCCGAGAGTAGCGCACCCGGCCGGAAAGGTGTGCAACCATGTGCGTCTGTGGATGCTCTGCCACCCCCTTTCCCTCCCGATCGGTGCCCCGGAATCCTTCGCCCACATGTCGCGGCGGACGGCGCACTGGTGCGGCTGCGCGTGCCCGGAGGGCAGGTGCCCGACGGGGCGCTCCGAGCACTGTCGGACACGTCGATCGCCTACGCCGACGGCGACGTCCACCTGACGTCGCGAGGGAACCTGCAGCTCAGAGGCATCGAACTCGACGACTGCGGTGCCGTCCCCGCGGGACTGGCCGACGCCGTCACGGCGGCCGGGCTGCTGCCCTCGGCGAGCCACGAACGGGTGCGGAACATCGTCGCGTCGCCGCTGTCGGGACTCGCCGGAGGACTCACCGACGTCCGGCCCCTCGTCCGCGAACTCGACGCCGGACTGTGCGCCGATCCGGTCCTCGCCGACCTGCCCGGCCGGTTCCTGTTCGGCCTCGACGACGGCCGCGGCGACGTGGTGACGCTGCGGTGCGATCTCACCGCGGTCGCGCTCGATGGCGGGACCGCGCGGATCGTCGTGGGTGGACTCGACGGGCCGACGGTGCGGCTCACCCAGGTTCCCGAGATGCTCCTGCGCCAGGCCCGCCGGTTCGTCGAGATTCGCGAGTCGGTGTGGCACGTGCGTCAACTCCCGCGTGCGGGAGCGGAACTCGGTGGCACCGATCCCGCTCCGCGGCCACCGGCCTTCACGATGCCGTACGGCGTACTCGGCGATGCGGTGTCGGTGCTGGTCCCCCTGGGAATCCTCACCCCCGCCATGGTTGCTGCGCTGCCCGATCGAGGTGTGGTCGTCACGCCCTGGCGCGGCCTGATACTCCCGTCCGGGTCGGATCTCGTCGCGCTTCGCGAGACCGGCTTCGAGACGGCCCCGGATTCGGCGTGGCAGCGGGTGACGGCGTGCACGGGAGCGCCCGGGTGTAGCCTCGCCGAAGGTGACACCCGAGCGCTGGCTCGCCGGATCGTCGCCGGAAATACCACCGATTCCCGAATTCACGTCGCCGGATGCGAACGCGTCTGCGGCGCACCGCACTCGCCTCACCGCATCGTTCTTGCCAGGAGCACCCCGTGACCCTTCGACCTCCCCCGCGTCGGTACGACTACGTCACCGACGGCGCCGACATCTACGTCCGCTCGTTCGCGACGATCCGCAGCGAATCGGATCTGTCCGCGATTCCTGCGAGTGCGGAGAAGGTCGCGGTCCGGATGATCCATGCAAGCGGACAGACCGATCTGGCACGGGACCTCGTCATCCATCCCGATCTTGTTCCGGCCGCGCGCACTGCACTGAACTCAGGTGCTCCGATCCTCACGGATGCGAACATGGTGGCCTCCGGGGTCACCCGTACGCGCCTGCCCGCCGGCAACGACGTGATGTGTCTGCTCGCCGACCCGCGTGTCCCCGAACTCGCCGAACGTTGGGGCACGACCCGCTCCGCGGCGGCGGTGTCACTGTGGGCCGACCGCCTCGAGGGGGCTGTCGTTGCGATCGGCAATGCCCCGACCGCCCTGTTCCACCTGCTCGAGATGCTCGACGACGGCGCCCCGCGACCGGCGGCGATCGTCGGTGTTCCCGTCGGCTTCATCGGCGCCGCGGAGTCGAAGGAAGCGCTGCTCGACCATCGGCTGCAGATCCCCCATCTGGTGGTCCGGGGACGCCGCGGCGGGTCGGCGATGGCGTCGTCCGCGATCAATGCACTTGCGCAGGAGAAGGAATGAGCGAGATGGTGTCAGGCAGGTTCTACGGTGTGGGTCTCGGCCCCGGCGATCCCGAACTCATCACACGCAAGGCTGCGCGGCTGATCGCCGAAGCGGACGTCCTCGCGTACTACTCCGGTACGCACGGCCGCTCCATCGCCCGATCGATCGCCGCCGATCTGATCCCTGACGGCGTGATCGAGGAACTGCTGGTGTACCCGGTGACGACGGGCACCATCGATCACCCGGGCGGCTACGACGGTGCGATCGCCGATTTCTACGACGAGTCCGCCGCCCGGTTGGCCGTCCACCTCGACGCGGGACGCACTGTCGTCGTGCTCTGCGAGGGCGACCCTCTGTTCTACGGCTCGTACATGTACCTGCACGACCGCCTCGCTCCGCGATATCCGACGGAGGTGGTGCCAGGGGTGACCTCGGTGTCCGCCGCCTCTGCTGCAGCCGCCGAACCGATGGTGCGGCGCACCGACGTCCTCACCATCCTGCCCGGCACACTGCCCGCCCCGGAGCTCGCACGGCGACTCGCCGACACCGACGGTGCGGCGATCATGAAGCTGGGCAGGACGTTTCCCTCCGTCCGGGAGGCTCTCGCCCAGTCCGGGCGCCTCGACGGTGCCGTCTATGTCGAACGCGCGTCGATGGATCGGCAACGCATCCTTCCGGTCGCCGAGGTCGACGCCGACGCGGTGCCGTACTTCTCGGTGATCCTCACCGCCGGTGATCGCTCTCCGACGAATCGGTCGGTCGCCGACCGATCGCGGCCGTCCGTCGCGGTCGAGGCGACACATCCGGACGCGAACGAACTGCTCGTCGTCGGGTTGGGCCCGGCGGACAAGAAGTGGCTGACCCCCGAGGCCGCCGACGCACTCGCACAGGTCGATCACGTCGTCGGATACGGACCGTATGTCGATCGCGTCCCGGTACGTCCCGGCCTGCACCGTCATTCCAGCGGCAACACCGTCGAGGTGGACCGCGCGCGATTCGCTCTCGACCTCGCCCTGGCGGGTGAGAAGGTCGCCGTTGTCTCCGGCGGTGATGCCGGGGTGTTCGGCATGGCGTCGGCGGTGTTCGAGGCCGCGCAGGACGAGACATACGCGTCGGTGCCGATCCGCGTCCTGCCCGGGGTCTCCGCAGTGCAGGCGGTCGCGGCGCGTGCCGGCGCCCCGATCGGCGGCGACTTCGCGGTGATGAGCCTGTCGGATCGACTCAAGCCGTGGGACGTGATCGAGAAGCGGTTGGCTGCGGTATCCGAGGCCGATCTCGTCCTGGGCATCTACAATCCGGCCTCGCGGTCTCGGACGACGCAGGTCGCGGACGCGAAAACGGTACTGCTGAAGCATCGTCCGGCCGACACCGTCGTCGTGATCGGGCGCGATGTGGGACGGTCCGGCGAGTCGCTCGAGGTCACGACGCTCGAGAAGCTCGATCCGGCGAGCATCGACATGAAGTGCCTGCTCATCGTCGGCGCTGCGGGGACCTTCGTGATGCCTTCGGGTGCGGTGTGGACGAAACGGTCGGTCGACGGTCGCCATTCGGGATCCTCGACAACCGTTTGACTGCGGTGTTCACCCGCGGGTTGTCAACAGGTTCGCGCGGTGAACCGGGGTTCGCCACTGTTGCAACCGGGGCGAACCCCGGTTCGGCGCGCGAGGATGGAGCTATCCGAGACCGGCGCGCTCGCGGGAAGGGTCGTAGAGGTGTGAACAGGCCACATCCGGGCGTTCACGCACGCCGAGAGCGTGTCCGACGACGATCACCGCGGTGTGCTTCAGTCCCGCCGCCTCGACACCGTCGGCGATGTCGGCGAGGGTGCCGCGCAGCACGACCTGGTTCGGTCGCGACGCGAACGCGACCACCGCGACGGGGCAATCGGCGCCGTATTCGGCAGTGAGTTCTTCGGCAAGGACGCGGATGCGGGTGATCGCCAGGTGCAGGACGAGACTCGCCCGGATTCCTGCGACCCGCGCCAGAGCCTCGCTGTCGGGCATCGCCGTCGATCGGGCCTGCGTGCGGGTCAGCACGACCGTCTGCACGAGTTCGGGGACCGTCAGCTCGGTACCGAGTGCCGCCGCGGCCGCGGCGTAGGCGGGCACACCGGGTGTGACGTCCCACGGCACGCCCGCGGCGTCGAGCCGTCGCGTCTGCTCGGTGAGCGCCGAGTACAGCGACGGGTCGCCGGAGCACAGCCGCACGGCGTCGAGGCCGCGCCGGTGCGCGTCGACGAGATGCGCGGTGATCTCGTCGAGGTCCAGGTGTTGCGTGTCGACCAGTTCGGCGTCGTCACGGCAGTGCGAGAGGGTGTCGGCATCGAGATAGGTACCGGCGTACAGCACGACCGGGACCTCGCGCAGCAGATTCACCGCTCGCAGCGTGAGCAGGTCGGCCGCTCCGGGTCCGGATCCTACGAAATGGACGGTCATCGTTCGCCTTTCACTGCGCTCCATTGCACGACCGGTCGCTGCGCACGCCAGCCGGTGAATGTTCCTATGGGATCTGCGTGTTCGACGGACAGACGGGTGAGTTCACCGCCGTGCGTCTTCCACCACTGCACCAGGACGGCCTCGGTCTCCAGCGTCACCGCGTGCGCGACGAGCCGACCGCCGGGAGACAATGTGTCCCAACACGTGTCGAGCACACCCTCGCGACTTCCTCCTCCGCCGACGAAGATCGCGTCGGGCACCGGGAGTCCGACGAGCGCGGCAGGTGCAGCACCTCGGACGATGCGCACGATCGACGGCACACCCAACGCGGCGGCATTGCGTTCGATCGCGCCGGCGCGCCGTTCGTCCTTCTCGATCGCGAGAGTACGACAGCGCGGATCGGTTCGCGCCCATTCGATTCCGACGGACCCAGCTCCCGCACCGACGTCCCACAGCAACTCGCCCGGTCGCGGTGCGAGTGCGCACACCGCCGCGAGGCGTACGGTCCGCTTGCTGAGCTGCCCGTCGTGCTCGAACAGGGAGTCGTCGAGACCGGGCAGCACCGACAACCCGGCGGGGCCGTCGACCTCGACGCACATCAGACTCAGAGACCGGACGCCCGTATCGGTCAGATGGGCCGCCTTCGCATCGATCCGGGACTCGTCCGCAGCACCGAGATGCGACAACACCGCGACCCGTGAGTTCCCGAATCCGGCGGCCTCCAGGAGCGTCGCAACATCCGCGACACGTGCACCGTCGACGAGGACGACGAGTTTGCGTCCGCGCGTCAGAACTCTGCGCAGAGCATCGATCTCGCGACCCACGACGGTGATCGTCTCGCACTCCTCCGCGGACCAGCCCATGCGTGCACGGGCAAGTGCCACCGACGAGATCGCCGGGATCACCTCCACGGCGTCGCCTCCGAGGCGTCGGATCAGCGTGGTGCCGATCCCGGAGACCAGCGGATCACCGGATGCGAGCGCGACGACGTCCTTGCCGGCGTGCCGGTCGAGGAGGTCGTCGAGCCCGGACAGGAGCGGCGACGGCCACTCCTCGCGCACCGCTGTGCCGGCGGGAACCAGGTCGAGGTGGCGCCGGCCGCCGAGCAGGACCTCGGCCGCGAGAATCCGCTCCCGGACGGTGGACGGCACACCGGACCATCCGTCCGCCCCGATTCCGACAACGGTGATGCCTGTCGTCTGTCGTATCGGTCCCATGGCGGTGAACCATAGCCCACGCGCCATGGCCTAGACTCGGCCGTGGCAAGGCAATCGAAGGTGCCCCTCACGGGGATAATCGGGAAGCCGGTGAGAATCCGGCACAGGCCCGCTGCGGTGACCCGGGAGTCGTCGATCACGCGCATCCGCGCAGCCACTGGACCGTCCGGTCCGGGAAGGCGATCGCACGGCGTCCGACCGGGAAGTCCGAATACCGGCCTTCGAACAGCTTGCCGCGAAAAACATCCCAGCGGGAGCCTGTGGAGGTCGAAGTGCATGTGTATCCGTTCGGTGCGGTGGTCGGTTCCGACGACCTCGCGCTGGCCCTGACCCTGTGTGCGGTGTCGCCGACGATCGGCGGTGTGCTGGTGCGTGGAGAGAAGGGCACCGCGAAATCGACGACGGTGCGTGCCCACGCCGCACTGTTGCCCCCGGTCACCGTCGTGGACGGGTGCCGGTTCTCGTGCGATCCGGACGCCCCCGATCCGTCCTGCCCGGACGGCCCCCATCCGCCCGGTGCGGCCTCGCATGTCCGGCCGGTACGGCTGGTGGAACTACCCGTCGGCGCGGCGGAGGATCGCGTCACCGGAGCGTTGCATCTCGGCAAGGCACTGGCCGACCGCACGGCCGAATACGAACCCGGTCTTCTGGCACTGGCCCACCGCGGCGTGCTGTACGTCGACGAGGTCAACCTCCTGCACGACCACCTGGTCGACCTGCTGCTCGACGCCGCGGCGATGGGCCGCTCGACCGTCGAACGCGACGGGGTCTCCGTCGAGCACGCCTCCCGATTCGTACTGGTCGGAACGATGAATCCCGAGGAGGGTGAGCTTCGCCCGCAGTTGCTCGACCGCTTCGGACTCGCCGTGGACGTGACCGCGCCCCGCGACCCGCACATGCGCGCCGAGATCGTGCGGCGGCGGATGGCCTTCGACGCCGACCCGGCCGGGTTCACCGCGCGATGGGCGGATCGGGACGCAGAGTGGTCGCGGCGAGTAGCCTCCGCCCGCGAACTCGTCCCGCAGGTCGCACTGAGCGACGACGCACTGGTCTCGATCGCCGAGGTGTGCGCGGCGTTCGACGTGGACGGCATGCGCGCCGACCTGGTCACCGCCCGCACGGCGATCGCACACGCGGCCTGGCACGACCGGATCGAGGTGACACGCGAGGACATCGCGGCAGCGGCCCGACTCGCCCTGCCACACCGTCGGCGCCGCAACCCCTTCGACGCCCCCACCAGCAGCGACGATCTGCTCGACGAACTTCTCGGTGGAGACGATCCGGATCCTGGCCCCGACGACGATCCCGGTGGTGGCGAGAGCGCACCCGACGGCTCGGCGGCGGAGACGTCCTCCGGTTCGGGTGATCGGTCGTCCACCAGCCTGGCGTCGGCGACGGATCCTTTTCGCGCCAGGGTGTTCTCCGTCGATCGGGTCGGGCGCGGGGCGGCCGGTCGCCGGTCGCGGGCGGTCACCACGATCGGCCGTACCGTGGGCAGTCGCCGCGGCGACACCGGCCCGGTTCATCTGCCCGCCACGATCCGCGCGTCCGCCTTCACCGATCGGGGTCTGCAGGTGCGCCGCAAGATCATCGAAGGCCGCGAGACCAATCTCGTCCTGCTCTGCGTCGACGCATCCGGGTCGATGGCAGCACGCAACCGGATGGTGCAGGTCAAGACCGCCGTCCTGTCGCTGCTGCTCGACGCCTACCGCCGTCGCGACACCGTCGGACTCGTGACCTTCCGCGGCACCGGCGCGACCGTCGCACTCCCGCCGACGAATTCGGTGGACGTGGCTGCCGCACGGCTGCGAGAACTTCCCGCCGGTGGGCGGACCCCGCTGGCGGAGGGGTTGATCGAAGCGGCCACCACCCTTCGGCGTCATTCCCTGCGGGATCCGCGTCGACGCGCCCTGCTCGTCGTGGTCACCGACGGTCGCGCCACCGCCGGACCGGACGCTGTGCAGCGCTCGCTCGACGCCGCGGACGTCATCGCTGCACAGGGAATCTCCTCCGTGGTGGTCGATTCCGAGACGGGCCGATTCCGGATGGGTCTCGCGGCCCGTCTCGCCGAACGCCTCGGCGCCGAGTATGTGCCCGTCGGTGAGGTCGATGCCGACGCTTTGACCGGAATCGTCCGGGAGAGGGCCGCCTGATGCCGAAGGGACAACCCACCGTCGTCCCCGCCGACGGTCTCACCACCCGGCAGCGCCGCAACCGGCCGCTGTTGATGATCAACACCGGCGACGGAAAAGGAAAGTCCACAGCCGCATTCGGCCTCGCACTGCGTGGCTGGAACCAGGGCTGGTCGGTCGCCGTCTTCCAGTTCGTCAAGTCCGCCAAGTGGCGACTCGGCGAGCAGACCGCCTTCGAAACCCTCGCCGATCTGCACGCCGAGCGCGGCACCGGGGGGCCGATCGAGTGGCACAAGATGGGTTCCGGCTGGTCGTGGTCGCGCAAGGAAGGCACCGAGGAGGATCATGCCGCCGATGCGCTCGCCGGGTGGCGTGAGATCCAGCGACGTCTCACCGCGGAGCAGCACGGCCTGTACGTACTGGACGAGTTCACCTATCCGATCGCCTGGGGCTGGGTCGACATCGACGAGGTCGTCGATACGCTGACCTCACGGCCGGGACACCAGCACGTCATGATCACGGGGCGGCGTGCGCACCCGAAACTCGTCGAGGTCGCCGACCTGGTGACGGAGATGACGAAGGTCAAACATCCGATGGATGCGGGACAGAAGGGCCAACGAGGGATCGAGTGGTGAGGGTTCCACGCGTCGTCGTCGCCGCACCGGCATCCGGGCATGGGAAGACCACCGTCGCCACGGGTCTCATGGCGGCACTGCGTCGCGCCGGCCACATCGTGTCGGGGCACAAGATCGGTCCCGACTACATCGATCCCGGCTACCACTCGCTCGCCACCGGCCGACCGGGCCGCAACCTCGACCCGCACCTCGTCGGCGAGGACCTCGTCGCTCCTCTCTTCCTGCACGGCGCCGCCGGTGCGGACATCGCCGTGATCGAAGGGGTCATGGGGTTGTACGACGGGATGATCGGCACCGAGGGGTACGCGTCCACCGCCCACACCGCGGCCCTGCTGTCCGCACCGGTGATCCTCGTCGTCGACGTCTCGCACGCCTCCCGGTCGATCGCGGCGATCGTGCACGGCATGGCGTCCTACGACCGCGGCACGCGGATCGCCGGCGTGATCCTGAACAAGGCCGGATCGCAGCGACATTCGGACGAGGTGATCCGCGCACTCGAACCGACCGGTATCCCGGTGCTCGGTGTGCTCGGTCGCGACGACGGCGTCACCGTCCCCTCGCGCCATCTCGGCCTGGTGCCCGCCGAGGAGCGCGACGAGGCGACCGCGCAGGTGGATCGTCTCGCCGCGCGGATCGCCGAGCGCATCGATCTCACCGAGATCCTCGGTATCGCCTCGGCAGCACCCGCTCTGTCGGCGACACCGTGGTCACCGGGCACATCCACCGAGGACGGGCCGGTGATCGCCGTCGCCGGAGGCCGCGCCTTCACCTTCCGCTACACCGAGACCGAGGAACTGCTGCGCGCACACGGATGCCGACCGGTGACCTTCGATCCCCTGCGCGACGAACGACTGCCCGCCGGCGCCGCAGGCATCTACCTCGGCGGCGGGTTCCCCGAGGTACATGCCGCCGACCTCGCCGCGAACCTCCCCTTGCGCACGCACCTGCGTGCCGCGATCGCGGCCGGAGTTCCGACCGTAGCCGAGTGCGCCGGTCTGCTCTATCTGGGGCGTGAGGTCGACGGGCACGAGATGGTGGGAGCCCTCGACACGGTGGCACGGATGACCCCGCGCCTGACCCTCGGCTACCGCACCGCGATCGCGCCGCAGGACACCCTGCTCGCCTCCGCCGGCACCCGCGTCACCGGCCACGAATTCCACCGCACCGTGATCGATTCCGGCTCGTCTGCCGCGTGGCTGCTCGACGGCCGGCCGGACGGCATCGCCACCGCAACGGTGCATGCGTCGTACCTGCACACGCACTGGGCCGGACATCCCGATCTCGCACGACGGTTCGCAGACGCCGCACGGTCGGCGGAACCCGCCCCCGAACCCACCTCGGCACCTGCGCGTCGTCGAACACCCGAACCCGACCTGCACCATCACGGCGACCGCGACGCGACCGAGGGGCTGGTCGACCTCGCCGTCAACGTCTCGCGCCGACCGCGACCGGCATGGCTCGACGACGCCCTGCGTGCATCGCTGGACGATCTCGCCCGGTATCCCGACCCGAGCGATGCACGCGCCGCTCTCGCCGATCGTCACGGCCGCAGCGTCGACGAGGTCCTCCCGACCGCCGGAGGTGCCGAGGCGTTCACATTGATCGCTCGGGCACGGGCGTGGCGGAAGCCGGTGGTGGTGCACCCGCAGTTCACCGAACCGGAGGCCGCACTGTTGGCCGCCGGACATCGTGTCACGCGGGTCGTGTTGCGCTGCGATGACGGGTTCGTCCTCGATCCGGGTGCGGTCCCGGAGGATGCCGACCTGGTCATCGTCGGCAATCCGACGAACCCCACCTCGGTCCTGCACCCGGCCGACACGCTCCTGGCACTGACCCGACCGGGACGGGTGGTCGTGGTCGACGAGGCGTTCATGGACGCCGTTCCCGGCGAAACCGAATCGTTGACGGGACAGCTCGTTCCGGGACTCGTGGTGCTGCGGTCGCTCACCAAGACGTGGGCGATCCCGGGTCTGCGCGCCGGATACGTGGTCGGCGACGCCGCAGTGCTCGCGGATTTCGCCGCGCAGCAACCACCCTGGTCGGTGTCCACTCCCGCAGGGGCCGCGATGATCGCGTGCGCATCCGGTGACGCAGTACGCGAGACCGAGGTGATCGCACAGGAGATCGCCGGCGACAGGAAGGTTCTCGTCGACGCCCTCACCGGACTCGGAATCCACGTGGTCTCCCCCGCGACGGCCCCGTTCGTGCTGGCGGAAACGCCAGAGGGAACGCGGGAGAGATTGCGGGAGAAGGGCTTCGCGCTGCGTCGCGGCGACACCTTCCCCGGCCTCGGTGACGACTGGGTACGGATCGCGGTGCGCGACGCGGCGACCACGGCAACGCTCGTCGAGGCGTGGAGAACGATCCTGTGAAGCACAGGGCACTCGGACTGGCGCTCGGCTACGCCGCCGACCAACTCGTCGGCGACCCGCAGCGGTGGCATCCCGTGAGCGGCTTCGGGAAGTTGGCGCGCGCCGCCGAGGGCCGGCTGTATGCCGACCACCGCGTTGCCGGGGTGGTGTTCACCTCGCTGCTGGTCGGCTCTGCCGGAGCGCTGGGATACGTCGCCGACCACGCGACCCGCGGTCGTCCGGTGCCGGCGGTGGCGGTCACGGCGCTGACCACCTGGACCGTGCTCGGCGGCCGCTCCCTCGGATTCGAGGCCCGGACGATCGACGCCCAACTCCGCGACGGCGATCTCGCCGCGGCGCGGCAACAGGTGACCCACCTGGTGGGCCGCGACCCGTCTCGGCTCGACGAGAACGGGATCGCGCGCGCCACGATCGAGTCGGTCGCCGAGAACACCTCCGACGCCGTCGTCGCCCCGCTGTGGTGGGGTGCGGTCCTCGGTCCGGCCGGCCTGCTCGGGTACCGCGCCGCGAACACCCTGGACGCGCGCGTCGGTCACCGCACACCGCGGCTCGAACGGTTCGGCTGGGCCTCGGCCCGGTTCGACGACCTGCTCAATCTCGTCCCCGCTCGCCTCACCGCCCTGCTGGCTGTCGCACTCGGTGACGACGGCCGGGGCGCGGTCCGGGCGTGGCGCCGGGACGCCCGTCAGCATCCGAGTCCGAATGCCGGTCCGGTCGAAGCGGCGTTCGCCGGTGCTCTCGGGATCCGGCTCGGCGGCTCGAACGTCTATCACGGTGTGGTCGAGGATCGCGGCACGCTCGGCGACGGACCCGCGCCGGCCCCGGAAGATATCGGCCGTACCGCGCGACTCGCCTCCAAGGTCGGACTCGGAGCCGTGGCGACCGCCATCGCGGTCGCCCTCGTCCATCGATAGCCTCCCCGATATTTCCCAGCCGCGACGGGAATTCCGGCCGAGGGTGAAATTCCGGGGTGAATCCGTGTTCGTTCTGCCCGAAACGTAACTCCGGTTGCTGGACGCGACGAACATGGCGCACTGCGCCACGCCGAGTCGGTCGCGTCAACTCCGACAACACGTCGGCGTCCACGGCCGACAACCTGTCACGGAATGTCCCGCAGGTCCTCGATGCGATGGTCGAACTCCCCCTCGGTGTCGTCGACCGAGTCCTCGACGCGGCCGTTCTCGAGCGGCCGGTACACGAAGACGGTGTTCAGTCCGACTTCGCGGGCGGCCCGCAGATCGTAGGGATGCGACGCGACCATCGCGGCCCGGAAGGGATCGACGCCCAGATACCGGCAGGTGCGCTCGTACAGGAAACGTTCGGGTTTGAAGGCGCCGAACAGTTCGGCCGTGAGGATGGCATCGGCCTCGAGCTGCTGGTCGCGGAAGAGCGCGATCATCGTGGCCATGTCCGTATTGGACAGTGTCGCCACCACTGCCTGCGAACGGAGTTCGTTCAGCCCGGGCCGCACGTCCGGCCATGCCTCGAGGCGTTGCCAGGCCCGCGCCGTCTCGACGCGCACGTCCTTGGGAAGGTCGATCCCGAACTGCTCGCACACGTCGCCGAGTCCGTCGACGTAGGAGTCCTGCACGCGATACCACTTCTCCACCGACTGGTCGAGACGGAGGATGCGTTCATAGTAGTCGCTCCTCCAGGCCCGCACCAGGTCGCCCACGGTCGCCGGATCGGCATCGGGTCCGAGCGCATGGGCCACCGCCCGGGTGACCGGGGTGTAGAAGTCCATCAGCGTGCCCTGCACGTCGAAGATGTACGCGTCGTATCGGCTCACGCCTTGGAGCATGCCCGATCGCGCCTGCCCGAAACTGCTTTCCCGAACCCGCACGCCGATGTGACCCGCGTCGCATACTGGGACCGAAGCGTCGCCGCGCTCCGGGGGTGCACCATGGACGACCTGGCGGAATTCCGTCACGATCTCGATCGCATCGAACACAGCGTCGCCGGTGAGGTGGTCGTCGGCCGCTCGCGGGTCCGGATCCTGGCCGGGTGCGTCGCGCTGCTGGTCATGGGTCTGCTGCTTCCCCAGGCCACTTCGGTGACGTCCCTGACGACCCTTCTGCGCTGGGACTCCGAGGCCGCAACCCTTCCCCTCCGTGTCTTCGACGTCTTCGTGGTGGTGTTCGGCATCCTCGTACCGCTCGTCGCATTGCTCCGCCGCCGGTGGGGTGCCGCAACGCTCGCGATGCTCGGTTCGGGGGCGGCGTCGATGGTGGGACTGTTCGCCGTCTGGTCACAGGCCGGGATGGTCGCCCACACCTCTCACGCACCGCACGTCGGCCTGTATCTGTGCTGGGGCGCGGTGATGGCATCCACTGCGGTGTGGTTACCCGTCGTGCTCTCCACCGCTCCCCTGCGCAGCGCCCCTCCGGTCACCTCCGGAGTTCTGACTCCCCGGAACGGTCGCTGACCGCACCGTTCGCCGCTCGACAGTGGCGCACGACACGCTTGCGGTGCAACACTGTAATCAGTGCAACGCGCACAGGTTGATCGGTGCGACACGCACCGGGTCGCGTCCCGAGGAGGACATCATGCGACATTCACACATCCACGGATTCGGACGACCGGGCGGCTGGCAACAGGCAGACGTCCCCGACGCGAGCGATGCCGCCGAGTGGTTCGCCGGCAGGCTCCCCGACGACTGGTTCACCGGACCGCCCGACATCGAGATCGACAGAGAAGAGATCTTCGTCGTCGGCCCCCTCGGGGTACCCGACGGCACGAGCGACACCGAGATCGACGGACGCATCGCTCGATTCCGCGAGACCACGCGCGCCGACCGGATGCGCATCGCCGACGAGGCCGAGGCCCGCTACGGCCGCAAGGTGGCCTGGGGCGTGACGGTCGGCGACCGGACCGACCTGTTCACCCACCTCGCCGTCCCGGTCATGACGCGACTGCGCCAACCCGAACGGAAGGTGCTCGACACCCTCGTCGACGCCGGTGTCGCGCGGTCCCGTTCGGACGCACTGAAGTGGACCGTCAGGCTCGTGGGGCAGCACTCGGAGCAGTGGCTCCGGGAACTGCGCGAAGCGATGAAGAAGGTCGACGATCTGCGTTCCGAAGGTCCGCAGGTCTGACCTCCGCCACCCGGAGGACCCATTCCCGCGCTACCGTCACGGTCTCCACCGCGGCGACACCGCGGGGTGTGGGCGGGCGGCGTATGACGATCACGCGCACGCCCAGTTCATCGGCGGCGTCGAGTTTGCCGCGGGTGAGCGAACCACCCGAATCCTTCGTGACGAGGGTATCGATCCCGTTGTCGAGCAGCAGCTTCCGTTCGTCACTCGCCGTGTAGGGGCCGCGTCCGAGCAGCACCGACCAGCTCGGTGGCAGTTCGGTCGTCAGTGGATCGACGACGCGGACGAGCACGTCGTGCGTGGCGAGCGGTCCGACGAAGCGGTCGAGTGTCTGCCGTCCGGTGCTGAGGAAGATCCTCCGGCCGGTCGCGGCGACGTGCGCGGCGCCGTCGTGGTCGTCGACCCACGTCCACCGGCCGTGCGCGTCGTGCCAGCCCGGTCGTTGCAGGCGCACCAGTGGCACGTTCGCGGCGGCGCATGCCGCGGCGGCGTTCGCGCTGATGCCCGCGGCGAACGGATGGGTGGCGTCGACGACGGCTCGGATACCGCGCTCGGTCAGGTACCGGACGAGACCGTCCGCTCCGCCGAACCCTCCGATGCGCACCGGACCGACGGGCAGGCGTGGATTGCGGACCCGGCCTGCCAGGGAGGATTCGAACGCGATGTCCGCGTCGTCCAATGCCGCGGCGAGGGAACGGGCTTCCCCCGTCCCACCGAGGATGAGGACCGTCACCGCAGGGTTCCCCTCAGCACGGGCAGGGTTCGCTCGTCGGAGAGCATGGTGAGCAGAGCGTCCATGTCGAGATGTTCGTCGACGAGGTCCGCGAGCGCCTCGATGCGGACCTCGCGTGCGGCCGGGAAACTCACTTCCCCGGTGCGGATCTCGCGGCCCACCACCGCAGCGACCTCGCGTAACCACGCCCAGCGCAACGCGTCCCCTTCGAGGGCGCCGTGCCACATGGTGCCGAACACCGAACCCTCCCGGGTGCCACCGAGGAATTCGGTGCCACCGTCGACGGTGACGCGTCCGTGATGGATCTCGTATCCGGAGGCAGCCGCATCCAACGCTGACCCCCTCGGCAATCGGAGGACCTTCTCGTGTCCGAACTCGGTTCGGGCCGGGAGCAACCCGAGACCCGCCGCGCTTGCGCCGGGAACACCCTCGACGCCGTGCGGGTCGTCGATGCGCGTGCCGAGCATCTGGAAGCCGCCGCAGATACCGAGGACCGGTCCACCTCGGCGGACGTGGTCGACGATCGCGGTGTCGAGTCCTCGCGAGCGCAGCCACGCGAGATCCGCGAGGGTCGCGCGTGTTCCGGGCACGATCACGACGTCGGCGCCGGCGAGCGCTCGCGGGTCGTCGACGAAGCGGACCCGCACGTCCGGTTCGAGGCACAACGCGTCGACATCGGTGAAGTTGCTGACCCGCGGCAGCATCACGACGGCGATGCTCAGTGCGCCGTCACCATCGTGTGCGGGACGGGAGGTGAGGGCGAGTGAATCCTCCGAGTCGAGCCACAGGTCGCGTTGCCATGGCAGCACGCCGAGCACCGGGCGGCCGGTGAGCCGTTCGAGCGAGTCGAGTCCGGGCTTCAGGAGCGAGACGTCGCCGCGGAACTTGTTGATCACGAAGCCGCGGATCAACTGCTGATCCGCGGCGTCGAGCAGGGCCAGCGTCCCGTACATCGAGGCGAACACACCACCGCGGTCGATGTCGCCGACCACGACGGTCGGCATCGAACCATGTTGCGCCAGACCCATGTTCACATAGTCGTGGTCGCGCAGATTGATCTCGGCCGCGCTCCCGGCACCTTCGCACACCACCACGTCGAATCTACGCCGGAGGTCGTCGAAGGCACCGAATGCCGCGTCGGCGAGATGCTTTCGTCCACCGGCGAACTCACCCGCCTCCAGCGCTCCGGCCGGCCGCCCGAGAACCACGACGTGGCTGCGCCGGTCGTCGCCGGGCTTGAGCAGCACCGGGTTCATCGCGGCCTCGGGGATCGCACGGGCAGCCACTGCCTGGATCCACTGGGCGCGCCCGATCTCCGCGCCCTCGCTCGTCACCATCGAGTTGTTCGACATGTTCTGCGCCTTGAACGGCGCGACCTTCACGCCGCGCCGCGCCAAGGATCGGCAGATCCCGGTGACGACCACGGATTTTCCTGCATCCGAGGTCGTTCCGGCGACGAGCAGACCCGAACCCATGCCGTCAGGCCGGGATCGTCACGCGACGGGACGCGCGTTCGGTGAGGTACGCGAAGACCACACCGAGCACCGCCCACAGGGTGAGCTGCACGGTGAACGACGCGACCCGGAACTCCCACAGCAGCGTCGCGGGGAAGCCCTCCCCCACCTCGTCGATTTTCGGCAAGGCGAGATATCCGAGACCCACCACGACGAGGAAGGCAACCGCCGGGCCTGCGATGCGGACGGTGTGCAGATCCTGGGCGGCCAGCGCCTTCGCCACCGCGACGGCCACGGCGATCGCGACGAGTCCGAGAACGACCGAGGCGAGCCACAGCAGGGTGCGTTGATCGATCGTGTCGGGATCACCGACGGCCGGCGGATTCGCCGGATACTTCACGAACGGGACGGCCTCGACGGCGAGCCACGCTCCGGCCGCCCCGAACAATCCGAGCTTCCAGCCCGGCATGTCGGTGAGGCGACGCGCGAAGTGCAGCACCGACGCGTAGAGGGCGCCGAACGCGAGACCGGCGAGAGTCGTCGCGAGGAACAGTCCGGCCTTCTGCCCGGTACGGTCGACGAGCGCATCCTCGCCGTGACTGTGACCGTGGGATTCCCCGGTGGTCGCAGCGTGGTCGTGATCATGCGAATGCGCTTCGCCGGCAGCTTCTTCGAGCGCGATCGCGGATTCGATGTGGGGTTCGCCGACGACGAAGGCGACACCGCCGGCGAGCAGACCCGCGACGAGTCCGGCGAGCAGGCCCCGCAGCAGCAGGTGGAGGTAGGTTCCGGGCATCGTGGTCCCCGTTCTCAATGGCACGGAAGACCGAGGAGGTGCCGGCCGTCGTGCATCAGTTCGTGCATGAACATGCCGGTGCGCGAGATCGCGCCCTGATCGAATCCGACCAGGTAGAGAACGAGAAAAGCCGCGACGATCACTGCGGCGAGAGCGACTGCGAGTGCGGCGGAGCCGAGCGACTCGTCGGGGGTATGGACAACAGCCATGACAATCCTCCTGGGATTTCGCGCCCCATTCGATTCCGTCATGTGCCGCGGGAGTTTTCTGGCTTCCGGAGATTTCGACATCTCCGGTTACAGTGGCGCGACCGCTCCGGCTTTCCACCGGATTGCCTACACCTCGGCACATCTTTACCGACGCACCTTCGCACCGGGCGTTGTGCGATGTCAAGCGGAGAGGACGTACCTGCCGTGACCCGATTGTTCGTCGTCGCACACGCTTCCACGCGCGCGACGGAACAGGCCCGATTTCCGTGCGACGAACCGATCTCCGATCGGGGCCGCCGCGAACTCGGACGCCTCGCGGTGCCGGTCGTCGACCGGTGGGTATGTGCACCCGAGCGACGCGCGGTCGACACGGTCCACGCCTTCGGTGTCCCCGCCGAGATCGACTCCGCGCTGCGCGAGCTCGACTACGGCAGGTGGTGCGGGTCGGCGATGGGCGATGTGCCCGAGGGCGAGCTGGCGATGTGGCTGACCGAGCCGGCGGCCGCACCGCACGGCGGCGAGTCCGTCGAGGACCTCATCCGCCGGGTCGGCACCTGGCTGGCGGCACAGGACGACGGCTACGAACGGGTCGGGGTGGTGACACACCCGGCGGTCGTGCGAGCGGCGACGGTGTGCGCTCTCGACGCTCCGGCGGCGTCGTTCCGGAGGGTCGACGTGGGACCGCTGGACGTCGTCCGGCTCTACGGCGGGCCGGGTCGGTGGACTTTGCGGCCGAACCGATTCGCGCGGTGAGCTACCAGGTGACGTCCTTCTCGCACTGCTTGCCGTCGACTGTCGACTCCACCTGGACGGTGGCGTGCTCGAGCCCGTGCGACGACAGCGCGGTGCGCGCCGAGTCGAGGATCCACTGCGGGTCGTGGTCGCTGACGAGATGCACGGTCGCGACGTCCATGCCGGTGGTCAGCGTCCACACGTGCAGGTCGTGCACGCCGCACACGCCGGGCAGCGCGAGCAGGTCGGTGCGCAGCAGGTCGACGTCGAGATGCGCCGGCGAGGTCTGAGTGAGGATGCGCAGCGACTCGGCGGCCAGTCGCAGGGCGCGCGGCACGACCCACAGGGAGATGAGCACACCGACGACGACGTCGGCCAGGCTCCAGCCGAAGATCATGACGAGTGCGCCCGCGATGAGGACGCCGACGGATCCGACGGCGTCGGCGAGCACCTCCATGTAGGCGCCGCGCACCGCGATGCTGTCCTTCGCGTCGGCCCGCAGCATGAGCATCACGACGATGTTGGCGGCCAGTCCCGCGAGGGCGGTGACGATCATGGGCAGGCCGGGAAGTTCGGGGGCGTCGCCGATGCGGTCGATCGCCTCGTAGAACACCCAGCCGGCGACGCCGAGCAGCAGCACCGCGTTGACCATCGCGGTGAGGACTTCGGCGCGATGCCAGCCGAAGGTGCGCGAGGCCGCGCTGCTCCCGCGTCGGGCGAGGATGAGGGCGACCATGCCCATGGACACCCCGACGACGTCGGTGAGCATGTGGCCCGCGTCGGCGAGCAGGGCGAGAGAACCGATCAGGAGACCGACGAACGCCTCCAGTACGAAGAACGCTCCGAGGATGCCCAGCGCGAAAGCCATGCGCCGGATGACGGCGCGCGTGGGACCGGCGCCCTGACCGTGACCGTGGCCGACGCCGTGTGAGTGCCCGTGACCCGAACCCATCGAACTCCCTCTCCGAACCTCGGGCCATCGTATGCACGAATGCGCATATGTTTCAACGGCTACGTGCCCGGCGGGCTCGGAGGGCTTACTCGTCCGGGTCGTAGGCCGGATGTTCGACGGTGGATGGAAGGGTCGCGATCGCGGTGATCCGCTTGAGTCCGGCGGTCTGCAGCAGGTCGACGATCAGCGACCTCATCTGCGCGAACACCACCGTCGCCGACACTCCTGCCCCGGCGATGAGTTCGGGATCCATCTTCTTGGCGATGCTGCGCAGCACACGTGCAGCCTCGGCCTGGTCGGGCTGCTCCCCCGGCTCCGCGAGAACCATCTCGCGGAGCACGTCCACCGCATCGGCCACCTCGGCGAACAGCTGCACGAGCCGCGGATCAAGGATCTCGTCGTCGCGGACGAGGGTCAGCGACCGGCGCGCGAGCACGCGAATGTTGCGCATCGCGTGATCGATCGGGTCGGCGGCAGCCGTCAGGACCGCGAGACGCTTGCGGCTGTTCCAGTACAGCGGCGAGATCCGGCTGATCTCCCGACCGCCCTTGAGGTGGGTGCGCATCGAGTCGATCGCGGGCTGGGTGGCCCGCGCCTGCTTGAGGGCGTCCTCGATCGGTTTCGGGTTGTTCTCGACGAGCCCGGTCTCGACCTTCCTCAGGACCTCGCTCGCCGTGGCGAGGATCTCGGCGGCGTTGCGCCGGGCACGCCGCACCGGATGGGTGGGGATCATCGCGACGACCGCGATGCCCGTGAGACCCCCGACCAGGGCGTCGACCATCCGATCGGGCCCACCGGTGCCACCGGGTGGCAGCAGCGTCGCCACGAGCACCGCGGAGTTCCCGGCCTGCATCGCGAAGATCGGGCCGCTGTTCAACGCGACCGCCGTACTCATCGCGATGGTCACGACGAGCGCGATCTGCCACGGTCCGCTGCCGATCAGCGAGACGAGCAGGTCGCCCACGCCGATCCCGACGGTCACACCGCAGACGAGTTCGACGGAACGCCGCAATCGGGCGCCGAGACCGAGCCCGAGGGAGACGACTGCCGCGATGGGGGCGAAGAAGGGCTGTTGGTGCCCGACCAGATCCTTCGCGACCCACCACGCCAGGCCCGCCGCCAGCGCGCACTGCACGATCGGCAGCGCCGATGTGCGCAGCCGATCGAACGAGTCGGTCAGGCGTTTACGAGCTCCCTGACGGGTGGGTCGACGCCGGGTCGCCGCGGACAGTCTGTTCAACACAGACATGTACGGGCGTCTATTCGACGCCGAGTTCTTCCGCTGCCCGCGGGTCGCAGTCCTCGAGCAGGTCCAGGCAGCGGGCGTGCTCGTCCGACTCACCGATGGTTCGGGCTGCCCGGGCCAGGACGGCGACGCAACGCAGGAAACCGCGGTTGGGTTCGTGGCTGTAGGGCACGGGACCGAAACCCTTCCAGCCGTTGCGGCGCAGCTGGTCGAGACCGCGGTGATATCCGGTGCGTGCGTAGGCGTATGCCTGGATCGTCTCGCCACTGTCGAGTGCGGCCTCGGCGAGGTACGCCCAGGCGATCGAGGCGGTGGGATGGTCGGCTGCGACCTTCGCCGGGTCCTCGTTGTTCAGCAGGGCCGACTCCGCGTCGTCGTCGCCGGGGAGAAGGGTGGGCTGCGGTCCGAGAAGATCACCGAAAGACGTCATGGGGTCATTGTGCCCTTCCGTGGCGAAGGCTCGATAGAGTCCCCGGGTAACCGCAGGCCGTCGAGCGAGGTGCAGCACGTTGTCGGACCCGAAGAACGAAGAGTCACCCGAGCAGACTTCGACGACCCCTTCTGTCGAGACACCGGACGAGAGTGCGGAAAACGAACCCCCTGTCGAGCCGGCGGCGACCGACGAAGCAGCCGCAGAAGAAGCGGTATCCGAGGATGCAGTGCCCCAGGATGCAGTGCCCCAGGATGCAGCGTCCCAGGATGCAGCGTCCCAGGGTGCAGTGCCCGAGGATGCAGTGGGCGCGGGAACCGAGAAGGCCGACGAGCCGGCGGAGCAGGTCTCCGAGAAACCTGAGGAGCCGACCACCGATGCGGCGTCCTCGGGTGAGGACGCGAGCAGCGATGAGCCGGAACAGGCTGCAGACGAGAGCGTCACCACGGACGAGACCGTGGCGCTTCCCGTCGTCGAACCCGAGACCGTCGAGTCCCGCCCGACCCCCGAATCCGAGCCCGCGCCCGATGTCACCTCCGCCGATGCGCCCACGGTGCAGATCCCGGTCCGCAGCCACGTGCCGAAGGCGCCGCCGCAGCGCATCGCTCCGCGCCGTGAGGAACCGACGGTTCAGCCCGAGCCCGTCCGCGTCGCCGTCCAGCCCACGCCCACGCGCATCCCGCCGGCCCGCGACAAGAGCCGCGGTCGTCGGCTGATCGCTGTCGGAGCAGCGGCCGTGCTGGTGGTCGTGGCGATCGTCGCGGCCGGGGTGATCGTGTTCCTGAAGGACCGCGCCGACAACTCCCCCGAGAGCCGGATCCGCGCGAGCATCGACACCTTCGTCGGAGCACTCGAATCGGGCGACCTGGGGACTCTGCGGGAGTCGACCTGCGGAGCGCTCTCCGACTTCTACGAGACGGTCGATCCGGAGAACTTCCGCGACATCCACCGGCTCGCCGTCGAACAGGGCGAGATCCCGGTGGTGACGAGCGTCGATCGCATCCAGATCACCGAGGGCACCGCCATCGCGCAGGTCACCGCGCACACGGTGAACGATCCCGACGATGTCACCGACCGCACCTTCGACCTCACGCTCGACGGTGAGCAGTGGAAGGTCTGCAGCGAATAACGGGACGACAGCGACCACGAGTGTGCAGAAGTCGTCGTTCGCCCTCGGCGTGTCGCGAGGATTTCTGCACACCGTAGGGACGACGAAGGGGGGCGCCGCCCAACGCCGCGGCGCGGGGGTGGAGGGGGGGGGGGGTTTGGGGCCCGCCCCCCGGCCCCCCCCGGGCGGGGGGTTGAGGGCCTCGT
>NZ_LZMJ01000031.1:0-13084 GCF_001665495.1 Rhodococcus sp. 852002-51564_SCH6189132-a | reverse complement strand
CGTTATCCATCAAATGTGGAAGAGGCGAGAAGGGGCGATCGGTGGTCGCAGCACCCCGGGGGACGGGATGATCCCGCGCCACCAACATGCGCATCGTCCGCGCGATCTGCGGCGCGCAACGCGCACGCGAGACGACCACACGGTGCTGCCGCAACGCCGCATCGGTGAACCGTGGGTCGGTGCAGTGTGCGCGTCGCTGCGGCATGGCACCCGATGCATGAGCAGCCGAACGCGCGTCGAGCGGATCGGCGGCTCGATCCGGCACGGGCGCCGGCAGGCCGGTCGCAGTCCGGAGGTGGGCCGGACTCGAGCCAGAGGCCGAGTGACAGGTGGGGCCCATCGCATCGATTCGGGCGAACCAGGGATCTCCGAACGCCTCGGACGCCCTGCCGCACCTGTCCGGAGGAGGTCCGGTTCCACTCTAGTTAACATAACTTAGGTTATCGGCAATCCTGCGACCTGCGCCTTTGCCGTCTATCTTGAGATTTGCGCGACTCTCGCTGCTTCGGCACCTCTCGCAGGCTTGTAGTGAGGTCGCTTGGGATCGTTCTACAAACAGGCTGCCGTGCGGAGGTTATAGACAGTAATCCTCGATGTGCAATCTGGTATCAATGACGCACTGTCGTAGCATCACTCGACGGTTTCCCGTCGCTTCGGCGTCCGATGGCAAGATCACTGCCCGCGCACGCTTAGCTCGTGCACCTAACTCTCTACTTCGTAGGTAGCAGAAAATTTCTGCAAGTCCGGCGTGTCTAGAGTGAAAGAACAAGACGAACTGTCATGATCGTCGGCATGTCCGATTGTGTCCGTCGCCGCAGAGTGGGCCGTCCCGCGCTGCCGTATACGCCTGTGCAGATGAACCTTCGTGTGCACCCAAGCGTGCGTCGGTTCCTTCATACCGAAGCGGAACGGCGTGGGCTCAACGCCAACACGCTGCTTATGGAGATCGTTGCGGACGCTATGGGGACGACAGTCGCCGACCTGACCGCCGCAGGGCTGCAGGAAGAGGAGGACACCCAGATCCAACGAAGCGCCTGACCGCGTAGAGCAGGCCTATACAAAAACGAAACCCCCGGCGTGCCGGCCAGGGGCTTCGAAATAAGTCACGTAGAGGAGAAGCGCCAACTTCTTGTTCCTCTACCTCCCCGAAGGGACACTCTTGCCTGAGTGGTCTCAGGGTATCGCACACCCTGAAGAAGGTTCAATCAAATCACCGCGTGTCGCCAGCGATTTAAGTACGGCCACTAAATGCTGCGGTTCGAACACGTCACAGATAAGTGACCCGCGTCTCATAGAGCGCTTGTTTGAGGTGTGTACTCGTAAATGGTCACCGCGACCCCGAGTACGTCTCGACGTGCAGCAAACGCATGACTACCTGGCCACATCAGCGATGCCTGCGACTGCACCGGCCGTGCCGTGGGCTATTCACCTCACTGATACACAGCGACGATTCCGGCTACTCGCGTTCGACTTCGATAGCAGTCGGCACGGTACTGAGACTGCCGTCAGTGATGCAGATCGCCTGTGCAATGTGCTTGATGACCTGGGAGTCGCATATCTGCGTACAGTCTCCGGTCCGACGAAGGGCCAGCACATATGGGTCCGGCTCACCGAACCGGGCACTTCTGCGGACAGTGTGCGCCGCTTAGCGCACGTACTACGCCAACACTACCCAAGTCTCGATCTGTCCCCGCTCACCAACTCCGCCACTGGCGCGGTGCGACCTCCTGGCGCTCCCCATCGTCACGGTGGCTGGTCCCTCCCCCATCTTCGTGGGCAAGCACTGATCGACACGTTGGTGCGCATGGATGCAGGTACTTCGCCCGAGGTGGTGCAATGGCTTCTCGCCCAGCATCCTCACACCGAATCTCATTTGCGAGACCCCCGTCTTCAGAGGGTCCGCATCGTCAAGGACCAGGCCGGACCGCATCTCGATCGCCCGCGCCGACCACTTACCGCCCGAACTCGCGCGCTTCTATCTACGACTCCCCCGCTAGGCACCGACAGATCGGCCCTCGCACACAGCATCCTGCTCGGGATGGCGAAAGCTGGTCGTACCCTGGCAGATGTCGAAGCAGTTGTCGGTTCAGCCCCGGGTCTTGTCCGCCTACGCGAAGACCGTGACCGGGGCCGAGATGAGACGGTTCGCCAGTGGCGGCGTGCCCTCGATACCGCCGCTCGGTTTACTCCGCCCAGTGTCACCGAACGCGAAGTTATCGATGACGAGCTCGACCAAATCGAAGCCGCTATTACAACAGACCCGACTCGTTGGGCACGCGCCGGCGGAGCGAGCGACGAACGAATCCTGCATGCCCTGGTCGTCCTGGCACGTACGGGGGTAGCCGTAGCATTTGCCGAAAATCGGGCGGATATGGCGTAGTGCCCGGTCGGTGATCCGCTCGGCCTGTTGGGTCGAAACGATCGTCTGTCTCGCCACCGGCTCCTGGCGGGCGCGGCGTATCCGCCCAGCTCGCCGACGATCCGATTCGGGCCAGAACTCGTGTGGGACGTAAGGGCCCGCAACCCAAGGTTGTCAGGAAGTGCAAAGTAGCGGGATCCTGACGACAGGCTGGTGAATTCTCAGGCTCGTGGTGCAGCACTGCTGACGATGCGGTGGATGGTGGAGCGGCCGACGCTGTATTCCTCGGCCAGGTCCGCCAGGCTCGCGTCGTCGGCGGGGTCGTGGTAGCGGCGGTGGATTGTTTTCCGTGCCGTGAGAGGAAGTTTCGGCTGCTTGCCCTTGAGCCTGCCTTTCGCGCGGGCCTTGGCCATGCCCTCGCGGGTGCGTAGGTGGTTGAGGTTGGCCTCGAATTCGGCGACCATGGCCAAGGTTTGCAGGAAGAGCTTGCCGAACGGGTCGTTCCAGTCGTAGATCGAGCTCCCGAGTCCGAACAGCACCTCGCGCTCGCGCAGTTCGGTCAGGGTCTGGCCTGCTTCGGCCATGTTGCGTGCGAATCGGTCGAACTTCGGCGTGGTCAGCACTACCTGTCGCCCGTCGATGGCCGCCGCGGCGGAGGTGACGGCGGCGAGTGCGTTGTCGAGCCCGGCCCGGTTCTTGCGGGTGGTCCCGGAGAACCCTTTGTCGATGAAGATCCGCTCACGCGGCACTCCGAGCGCCAATAGCTGCTCGGTTTGGATCTCGACGTCTTGTTCGTCGGTGGAGCAGCGGCAGTATCCGACGCGGAACGGCTCACCCATGCCGAAAGTGTTCCAGATAGCGGGGGCTGACCGGCACAGTCAGCGGAACACCTCTACGGAACACCGGTGAGCTGGGCCGACGTTGGCTCTGCGTGGTGTTCCGGTGGCCGATCCGGTTACGGAACAGGTCAGGGGGTGTTATCGGTGTGTGGGGGTGTGTTGTGGGTGAGGGCGTGCTGGTGGGCGGTCCGCAGGATGGCCTCGGTGGGAGTGGTGCCGCGTAGCTGGTAGGCGTCGGGTCCGAGCCGGTCGAGGTCCGCCCCGAACTCACGTGCGTCGATGGGGTGGCGGGCGCAGATGATCAGGAGCCGGGCGTGGGTGGCGTGGGCGAGTTCGGCGGCGTGGTCGACCACACGGTAGGAGCGGTCGGATCCGTCGGTGTCGACGATGATCGTGCGATAGGCCGTCATGACGGGCGTCTTTCACGAGAAGGGAGCGTGTTTTGCGGGGGAAATGGTCGAGATGTATCGGCGGCGTGGTGCGCGGCCGGGGGCCAGTACTGCCAGCACGATCGCCCCGACGGTGGTGAGGGCGGCCAGGGCGAGCGCGGCCTGGCCGCTGCCGTGCACGAACGCGGCCTTGGCGAACTCGGCCAGCGGTGCGGCCACCGGTCCGGCCTGGTCGGCGACCTGCAGCGCCGCGGCCAGGGAATCGGCGACCGGGCCGCGGGCGGGCTCGGGCAACTGGGGCAGGGCGGGCTGGATGCGGTGGGTGTAGCCGGCGGCCAGCACGCTGCCGGCCACGGCGATCCCGATCGCGGCGCCGATCTCGCGGGCGGCGTCGTTGACCGCGGCGGCGACCCCGTGTTTGGCCTCGGGGGTGTCGGCGACGATGGCATAGGTCGCCGGCGCGGTGCACAATCCCAGGCCCGCGCTCATGATCAGCAGCGGCCACAGCAGGTCGAGGTAGTGCGCGGCGAGTGTCAGCCGGCTCACCAGCACCAGCCCGGCGGCGATGGTGAGCAGGCCGGCCACGGTCATCACCCGTAACCCGACCAGGCTCGACAGCCACGGCGCGATCACCGAGATCACGACCAGCGGCACCACCATCGGCGCCAACGCCAGCGCCGAGGCCAGCGGCCCGTAACCGAAGACCAGCTGCAGGTACTGCACAAGCAGCAGGAATACCCCGAAGGTGACCAGGAACTGGATGGTCACCGACAGCGACCCGGCACCGAAACCACGGCGGGCGAACAACCGCACATCCAGCAGCGGCGCCGCCGAGCGCAGCTCGACGACCACGAAGGCCGCCGTCGCGGCCACGCCGACCCCGGCGGCGGCGGCGACGAGCGGGTCGGCCCAGCCGCGCGCGGGGAACTCGATCACGGCGAACACGATCGCCGCGACAGCGACCGCCACCGCCACCGCGCCCACCCAGTCCACCTGCGGATGCTCGCGCTGGCGGGACTCGGCGATGGTGCACGCCAACCCCGCCAGCACCGCCCCGGCCACGGTCAACCCTACGAACACCGATAGCCACGACCATCGTTCGAGCAGCACCCCGGCACCGAGAATCCCCAGTATCGCCCCGGATCCGGCGACCCCGGCCCATATCCCCACCGCCCGGCCGCGATGAGCGGGGGCGAACCCTGCAGTGAGGATCGACAGCGTCGAGGGCATCACCAGCGCGGCGCCTGCCCCGGCCAGCGCGCGCGTCGCGATCAACCAGGCCGGGTCGGACAGCAGCAGCGGCAGCGCCGAGGCGGCGGCGAACACCACCAACCCCACCACCAGCACCACGCGGCGCCCGTAACGGTCACCGACGGCGCCGGCGGGCAGCACCAGACACGCCAGCACCAGCGTGTAGCCGTCGACGATCCAGGTCAGCTGGGCTTGGGTGGCCCCGGTCGCAAGCGCGATCTGCGGCAACGCCGAATACAACGCCGCCATCGCCGCGACCACCAGCGCCACCGCCAGGCACGACACCGCCAGCATCCACCACTGGGCCCTGGTCCAGCGGGCGATCTCGACAGTGTCCGTTCCGGGTGTGGCCACCGGCACCTCCCCGACTTTGAAGACCAACGGTATCTGTACGAGACCATTCGTATCATAGTGGTTGGGGGGTGGGATAGAGTTCACCCATATCAAGAGTTCAACGACACGAATTCGGAGGAAGGCGCGTCCATGACCGACTCAGGCCCGGCGGCGACCGACCCGCTCGCCGCGGACGACGAGCAGGCCGATCCGCGACTGGCGCGCTCACGCAACCGGTTGCTCGACGCGGCCACCCATCTGCTGTCCACCGGCGGTGTCGAGGCGGTCACCGTCGAGGCGGTCACCCGCGTGTCGAAGGTCGCCCGCGCCACCCTCTACCGGCACTTCGGCAGCACCACCCAGCTGCTCGCGGCGACTTTCGAACGACTACTTCCCCAGGTCGACACACCGACCGGCACCGGGCCCGTGCGTGAGCGGCTCCTGGCGCTGCTCGCCAGCCAGGCCGACCTCATCGAACAGGCTCCGGTGCAGATGACCACCCTGGCCTGGCTGGCGATGGGTTCCATCGGCGAGGACCACCCCGACCCGGCCGCGGTCACCTCGCTGCGCGCGCGCGTCATCGAGCAGTACCGCCACCCGTTCGACCAGATCCTCACCAGTCCCGAGGCCCGCGCGATGCTCGGCGAGCTCGACACCACCTTCGCCATCATCGAACTCCTCGGCCCGATCGTGTTCGCCCGTCTCACCGGATTACGCAGCATCGACCACGACGACTGCACCCGGCTCGTCGACAACTTCCTCACCGCCCACCGAACACCCACGCCAGCAGACACCGCTATCGACATCGCCACGCCGTAACCACGGGCCCCGGTTCCGCGCGGTCAGAACAAGGTGTCGCGCACCCGCAGCGGCCGGTACCCGGTCGGGCCCAGCTGGGCCAGCTCGGCGTCGATGTCGACCTCGATCGCGCCGAAGAAGTTGATGTTGGCACTGTGGGCCGGGCTGATGTGGGCCAGGACCTCGTCATCGATACGCTGCCCGGTCCGGCGCATCTGCTCGACAGCGAACCCGTAATACTCTGTGGTCCAGGCGATCACAGCGTTGGTCGTCAAGGTCAGGCACCAGGCCTGCTCGGTCTGGTCCTCGAGGTGGCGCGCCCGGATCATCCCCTCATGGGCATAGAGCAGGTCGCGGCGCAGCGCGTGCAGCGACTCGCCCTTGTTGAGCTGCCGCGAGATCTTGCGCCGGTAGTCCGGATCGGAGAGGTATCTCGCGGCGTAAATGGTGCGCCGCAGCGCCCCGTACTCCTTGAGCGCCGCGGCCAGGGTGTTCTGCCGCCCCGACGCCGACAGCTTGCCGACCAACAGCGACGCGGTGGCGTGCCCGAACTTCAGCGATCCGGCCAACCGCAGCAGATCGTCCCAGTGCTCGGCGATCAAACCCAGGTTGGCCTTGCGGGTCATCAGCGGGCCCGCGTGCGGGAACCGGGCCTCGGCCTCGGCGCGCGGGCCCGGCCGGTACAGGGTGATCCGCCCCAGATCCCGGATCCGTGGCGAGAGCTGCATCCCGAGCAGGTCGAACAACCCGAAGTTGACCAGGGTGACCCCGTGGGTGTCGGTGGCGTGCTCGGTGATCGGCAGATCGGTGGCGTTGCCCAGGATCTCATCGAGCACGTAGTGGGCTTCGCGTTTGGTCGCCACGATGACCTTGGTGCCGTAGGTGGCGTGGGTGTCGCTGACATGGGTGTAGGTCGACAGGCCCTCGCTGGCGAAATAGCGGCTCAACGGCCGCGCCGTGGTCGACTTACCGCGCGTCGGGAAACGCTGCCCGTCGCTCGACGACAGTGTTCCGGCGCCGAACACCGCGGTCAGCGGCAGCCGCTGGTGGTAGCCGACCAGTACCAGGTTGGCCGCGCGCAGGGTCTCCTCGCGCACATACCACTCGTCGGTCCAGGCCAGGATGTCGTAGGTGATTCCGCACGCCTCGGCCATCCGGGTCAACCCCAGGTTCGTCGAGTGCGCCAGCAGTACCGCGATCAGGTTGCGTTTGAGCTCCGGCGTCCGGGTGGCCTGACCGCCGGCGTGGGTGAAGCAGTCCAGGTAGCCGGTGCGTTTGTCCAGCTCGATCAGCAGCGACACGATCGGCGCGAACGGCAGCATTTCGGTCAGCTCGGCCTTGAGCGTGATCGCCTCGGCGGGAACATCTTCCGCGCTCAGCGGCGAGATCACCAGATCCCCGCCCTCGTCCAGCCGGACCGGGCCGTCCCCGCCGGCCAGCACCTCCTCCAGCTCACCGAGAGCGTCGTGCAGTTCGGCGACCACGGTGGCCAGCGCGACGCCAGGATCGGCGGATCGCCCGACCAGGCCGCAGAACTCAACGCGTTGCGGTTCCCACTGCCCGGTGGTGAGCAGGTAGGCGGCCGGGTCGGCGTAACGGCGCGAGCCCGGCACGAACACATCCCCGCTGCGCAACCCGTCACGCAATCCGAGCAGCACACACAACTCCCAGTAGTGCCGATACGCGGTCGCGCTGCCGGATTTGCGGGCCTCGTCGAGGTAGCCGCGCCACTTCATCGGCACGAACCCGGTCGGGGCGTCATCGAAGACCTTGCGCCGCCCGGTCGCGTTCAACTCGCGCAGCATGTTCACCGCGATCAGCAACTCGGTCGCGGCGGTACCGCCGCAGAAGCGCACCGCTTCGAGCACCGCGGGGGTGAACTGACGCAGGTAGTTGTAGGAGGAATCCAACGCCGCCAGATGCCCGTGATCACGCGGCAACCTGGGCTTGGCCTGGGCGATCGCCGCGCGCAGGCGCTCCCACCCGATCTTCTCGCCGCGGATCAGCGCACCGATCTCCTCATCCGGAACGCCGGGGTCGGTGACGATTTCCAACAGATCGTCCAGCAGCGCCTGACGGTCCTCTCCAGTCTTCCCTCGTTCGGCCAGCCGCTGCTGCATCTTCCGTTCGGCAGCACCGAATTTCACCGAGATCGCCTGATCGAACAACGCCACGACCTCATCGAGGACATCGGTGCCGGACTGGGCCAGCACCGTGAGCAGGATCGGATACCGGCGTTGCGGATCCCGACGTTGCAGCGCTTGCGGACTCAGGCGCCGGCCCATCGTGGCCAAAAACCGGCGCCGCTCGGCGGGCAGCACCGACATATCCAGCCGATCAGCGCCCAACCCGCGCAGGAAACCCAGCTTGTCGACCTCGGCGCGGACCGCGGCCGCCGAGGCCTCCACCGGCCCGGTCGACAGCCACCGCAACCGCGAGATCCCCAGCGAAGCGTCGGTGACAAGCAAGCCGTCCAACTCCGCGCACCGCGCCGCAGTGAACTCGTGAGCGAGCCGGTCATAGGTTTCGGTCTGGGCCTGGTGGCGGGCGTGGGCGACCCGCTCGACCACGGTGACCGGGCCTGGCCGGATCACCTTCGCCGAGATCAGATACTCACACGCCAGCCGGAACAGCAGAGTCGGGGAATCGTGCTCCATCGCCCGCGCGAGCAGGAACTCATCGAGCTCCTTGAACTCGAGCGCACCGACCGCACGCCATCCCAGGTACCGCGCGGCCAGGCGCACATGCTCGGTGCGGGTCTTGGCTCGCCTGCCGTAGGCACCGATCACCACCGGATCCAACCGCAACTGCTCGGCGACACGAGCCACCGCCACCGGCGGAGCCGTGACCAGCCGATCCGGCACGAATCCCAGCCACGGCAGCGTACACAACGCGATCGCCAAGCCCAGCCGCTCGGCTGGGCCCCGGCCCCGGCCCGGATCCACGAACGCCAGATCCGCAGGCGTCAGCGTGAAGTACCGGAACAGCTCCTCGCGGCTGATCTCCGGGAATCCCCGCAGTCGTTCCAACTCCTCGTCCGCGAACATCCGCGTCGCCACGACCCCAGCCTCCACCAGCACCGACCAACATCATCATCGGCAGTCAAGCACCAACCAGTCGACAGTGCATGCCGAACTCGAAACCCCGTGCCCACCAGTCGGATACGCCAAATCCGCCCGATTTCCGGCGGATGCTACGGCTACCCCCTGGACTCCGATGCTCTGGCCGCGGTATTCGGCCCAGCACGTCGAACCTCGAGGCGGGGCTGTCTGTGCCCACCGCCGCAGCTGGTGCGATGAAGGTCGCGTCCTCGCGGGGAAGGGGTCAGTGCTCGGGCAGGGGTTGGTGCTGGTCGAGCACGGCGCGGGCGAGGTCGGCGACCTTGAGGTTCATCTGCTGCGAGGTCCGGCGCAGCACATCGAAGGCCTCGTCGGCGGTCAGGTTCTGCAGTGCCATCAACAATCCGACGGCCGTGCCGATTTCGCGGTTGTTCATCAATCCGGTGCGCAGCGAGTCGATGTCCTGTTCGCGGTGGACGGCGGTGGCGGTGACCGACGCGAACGCTGCGAGCACGCTGGCCTGCCCGGCGGCGTCGGTGGTGAAGGCGCCGGCGGTGGTGGAGAACAGGTTCAATGCCCCGACCTTGTTCCGGTCGATGAGCAGCCGAAAGGCCATCACCCCGCGCACGGGCGTGGTGCCGAGTATCTGCTGCGCCAACTGCGGCCAGGACGATCCGGCCGCCAGGTCCGCTTCGATCTGGGGGAGTTGCTCGTCGATGGCATCCACACACGGGCCTTGCCCGAGTTGTCGTTCCAGCTCGTCGATGCGCGTAGCGATATCGCTGGTGGCCGCGACGGTGTCGTACTGCTTGCGGCGGCGCAGCATCAGACTCGCATGATCACAGCCGGGAACCAGCAAGGTGGCCGCGACACAGATCGCCGCATACACCTCGCTGGCATCGGCGCCGCCGTAGAGGATCTCGGCCAGCGCGGAGAACACCGTCGCGGGGTCGGCGTGCATGGGCTCCGGGATGAGAGGCTGCTGCTCCACTGTGTCCTTCACTGTCATCATCGATATCCCACGATGATTCCACGTTCGGGCCGC
This sequence comes from Rhodococcus sp. 852002-51564_SCH6189132-a, assembly GCF_001665495.1. Taxonomy (NCBI): domain Bacteria; kingdom Bacillati; phylum Actinomycetota; class Actinomycetes; order Mycobacteriales; family Nocardiaceae; genus Rhodococcus; species Rhodococcus sp. 852002-51564_SCH6189132-a. Next base: position 3,011 of record NZ_LZMJ01000031.1, on the reverse strand, counting down.
GGTGCTGACCCACGGTTGCTCACACCGCAGCAGACGAGGGTGCCCGGTCGCCGTCGAGCCGCGCTCCTGATGGGGGATAGGTGTGGGGCAATAGGGACGGTCAGGCGCCTTCGCGGTGTTCGAGTCCGACCGCGGCCCGTAGTTCCTGGCAGTCGACCTGAAGGCCGGGATGCTCGCGCGACAGTTGCGCCATCAGGTCGGCCAGGCCGTCGGCGATGGCATTGAGCTTGTGCTGGATGGCATCGTCGGATCGTTTCTGGGTGTTCTGCAGCAGGGCGACCAGCAGGAACGTGACAATAGTGGTGACGGTGTTGATGATCAGTTGCCAGGTGTCGATGTTGTCGAGCAGCAGGAACGACGGCGCCCAGACCAGCACCAGCAGCACGCAGAAGGCGAAGAACGCCGCCCGGGGAGACCAGAGTGTCGGCGCGGGTGGCGAAACGATCGAACAGGGACAACCGTCCGCGGACTTCGGAGGGCAACGTCACCGTCGAATCGGTGTGGCGTCCGGATGAAGCGACCATGTTTTTCTACCTCCTCGCGGCCTCGACCATCGGACCTGTCCAGGTCACATACCCGACCGTTTCCTGGGCAAACTTTTCGGCGTCCTCGTCCTGGGCGCGTCCGGTACCTACACAGTGCGGGGTCATCCGGCTGCTGCGGTCCACAGGGCCGAAGCCGTCGTTTCCTCGCCGCGGTCTGCCCGTGGTGCGGGCTGCAGTGGTTGGAATGGCAGGAGGCCCTCCGGTTCGGTGGCGGTGAAATGATGCAGGATCAGTCCTTCGCGTAGTGCCCATCGGCAGACGGTGACCTCTGCAACGTTCAGCGCGTGCATTGTCTCGTAGGCGACGATCGCGCCGGCGAGGATCTGATGGGCACGCGGAGTCGACACACCGGGCAGATCGGCGCGTTGTGCGGTGCTCATGCGGGTCAGGCGGGGGATCCAGGTGTGCAGATCGTCGCGGGTGAGGGAGTGTGGCCGACGTTGGCGGGGTGTTGCGGCCAGACGGGCGAGTTGGGTGAAGGGGACTGCTGCACGGATAGGTGACATCTGAACTGTGGTGCCGCAAGGCACTGCTGGAAGGATGGACCCCGTGCCCAAGCCCTATCCGAAAGAGTTCCGCGACGACGTCGTCCGCGTGGCCCGCAACCGCGAACCAGGTCAGCACCTGCGGCAGATCGCCGCCGACTTCGGCATCAGCGAATCCTGCCTGACCAACTGGCTCAGGAATGCCGACGTCGAGGACGGCACCAAGCCAGGGACGACGAACGAGGAGTCCAGAGAGAACCGCGAGCTGAGAAAGCGGATCCGGTTGCTTGAGCAGGAGAACGAAGTGCTGCGGCGGGCCGCGGCGTATCTATCACAGGCGAATCTTCCGGGAAAATGATGTTCCCCCGCACGCGGGAGGTGCCCCCACCGCTCGTCCGCGAGCTGGCCGCCGGCGGGATTCCCGTCGCGGCGGGTGTGCCGGGTTCTGGGGATCGCGCGCCAGCCGTACTACCGGTGGCTCGCCGACCCGGTCACCGACGCCGAACTCGAGGAGGCGTACCGGGCGAACGCCCTGTTCGACGCCCACCGCGAGGACCCGGAGTTCGGCTACCGGTTCCTCGCCGACGAAGCCCGCGATGCGGGCGAGTCGATGTCGGACTGCACGGCGTGGCGGATCTGTTCGACCAACAGGTGGTGGAGTGTGTTCGGCAAGAAACGTGGCTCGAAGAAGGGCCGCTCCGGGCCGCCGGTGCACGATGATCTCGTCGGCCGCGTCTTCACCGCGGATGCTCCAAACACTTTGTGGCTCACCGATATCACCGAACACAGAACCGAGGAAGGCAAGCTCTACCTGTGTGCGGTCAAGGACGTGTACTCGAACCGGATCGTCGGCTACTCGATCAGCGATCGGATGAAATCCCGTCTGGCTGTCACGGCCCTCGAATCGGCAGTGGCACGGCGGGACTCGGTTGCCGGATGTGTGGTTCATTCCGACCGTGGATCGCAATTTCGCAGCCGGAAATTTGTCCGCGCCCTCGCCCGCCACGACCTGGTCGGATCGATGGGTCGGGTGGGTGCGGCCGGCGACAATGCCGCGATGGAATCGTTCTTTGCGCTGCTCCAGAAGAACGTCCTCGACCGGCAGAGATGGGCCACACGCGAGCAGTTGCGCATCGCGATCGTGACTTGGATCGAGCGGACCTATCACCGCCGGCGACGTCAGCTCCGGCTCGGCAGATTGACGCCTGTCGAGTTCGAGACCATCATGACCACACCAGCCACACAGGCTGCGTGACCGAATCTGTCACCGGATCGTGCAGCAGTCCCCGTCACCACCGGTGCACCTGTCCTGAATGCCCCCGTGAATACCCGAATGCCGGGAACCGCGCGCAAGCCCGACCGCGGGTCTGTGCCAGACTGCGGGCATGGCTGTCGATCCGCGTGGTACCGACCTGAAACGTTTTCTTGCCGAGGATCCCGGTGGGCCGGTGGTGATGCTGAATCTTCTGCGTTTCGCCGAAGGCGGACGAGAACTCTACGACCGGTACGCCGCGGCACTGCACGAGAGGTTTCTGCCGCGCTACGGCGGTGAGGTCCTCTACGCTGGGGATGGCTCGACCGCGCTGGTCGCCGATTCGGGCCAGCAGTGGGATGCGGTGCTGCTGGTGCGCTATCCCTCCCGCAGCGCGTTCTCGCAGATGGTCGCCGACCCCGACTACCAGCAGGTGACCACCTGGCGCACCGAGGCATTGACCGAAGCGGTGCTGCAGGCCACCGTGCCGTGGCCCGAGCCCTCCTGAGCAGCGACCCTCACCGTCCGGCTCGGCACCCTTTGTCGTGCAGTTGCCGGACGGCGCCGATTCCTTCGGTGCACCGTGATGGGCGGGCAGTGGGGGGGGGGGGGGGGGGGGGGCCCCCCCCCCCCCCCCCCCCCCCCCCCCCCCCCAAGTTATAACAGGCCCGAGAAAGGGGGGGGGGGAGAGGAGCCCCCGACACCCCGCGATACGCGGCGGGGGCACGC
>NZ_LZMJ01000030.1:0-887 GCF_001665495.1 Rhodococcus sp. 852002-51564_SCH6189132-a | reverse complement strand
GGCGCCGGCGAGGTCGGTGATGATGTCGCCGAACAGGTTGTCGGTGACGATGACGTCGAAGCGCGACGGGTCGTCGACCATGTAGATGGTCGCGGCGTCGATGTGACAGTAGGCCGTGGTGACCTCAGGGAACTCCTTGCCGACGGTCTCGACGGCGCGGGTCCAGATGGCGCCGGCGTTCGACAGCACGTTCGTCTTGTGGATGAGCGTGACGTGCTTGCGGCGGGTCTGCGCGAGCTCGAAGGCGTAGCGGACCACGCGCTCGGCTCCGAACCAGGTGTTCACCGAGACCTCGGTGGCGATCTCGTGCGGGGTGCCGACGCGGATCGCTCCCCCGTTGCCGGTGTACGGGCCCTCGGTGCCCTCGCGGACGACGACGAAGTCGATCTCGTGGTCGGCGGCGAGCGGCGACTTCGAGCCCGGGTACAGGCGCGACGGCCGCAGGTTGACGTGGTGGTCGAGTGCGAACCGCATGTTCAGGAGGAGACCGCGTTCGAGGACGCCCGGCGTGACCGACGGATCGCCGATGGCACCGAGGAGGATCGCGTCGTGCTCGCGGATCGCGGCGAGATCGGCATCGGGCAGGAGTTCGCCGGTCGCGTTGTACCGGCGGGCACCGAGGTCGTACTCGGTGGTCTCGAGATCCGGGACGAGGGCGCGGAGCACCTTGAGAGCTTCCGCCGTGACCTCGACACCGATGCCGTCACCGGGGATGACCGCAAGTTTCATGAGCACTACTCACTTCCTGTGCGACGGTGGCCGCGACCCCGCCGCTCCCGCCCGCCCCCCCCGGTGTGGCGGAACCCCGGGGTCGACACCTCGGCCAGGGGCCCCCCCCCCCGCCGCCCCCCCCGGGAGAGGATACACACGCCCCAGCCCACCACCCC